>NZ_JBFRPJ010000065.1:0-24572 GCF_041471945.1 Vibrio sp. 10N.261.51.A4 | reverse complement strand
GGTGTTCATGGCACGCTTACATTGTATCGTCATATGCGCTAAACCCTTCTTTGTTCGAACGCTATGATAAAAGTTAGATAATTCAGATTGGTATTCTTAAGCTTATGAATGCTCAAAATGAGAAACTCCCTGCGTGTTTGAGCTGAGAGTTTATAGAAAGAGTCATATTTGGGTAAAGTAGCTAAGAAGTTTACTTGCAAAACCTATAGATAAAAGACACTAATCGCACCCTTAGCCACAGTGATACTTTTGTCATATACAAACCAAAAAAGAACAAACTCATTAACAAAACATCCACCAATTGGTTACCAGTTAGCCGTACTAAGCTAATATTTAGTACAGCTATTAAGGCCGAATCAAGAGACACAACCAATACAATGCCGATAATAAGTTCAATTACAAAATTACTGCTCGATTCTGGTTCTCTCATCAATCTTTACTTTTCAAATAACGTTTAAGTGGCGGCCACACCATTACAATCGCGGTAACTAGAGTGATACTTCCAGATATAGCCCAAAAGGTTAGATTCATTTGTTCTTTTGTTAATGCCATAATTGTGGCTATAGAGCTGGCGGGGACGAGCAAAGCAGCCACAAGTGATACTAACAACAAAACCGTGTTGGATGATTCGTCTTTCTCTTGCTTCCATAACGCATGGTTATGCTCCAGCTCGACGAATGCTTTTTGTTCTATTAACTCTAAATCTGCTTGGCAGCACAGATATTGATACAATCTCTCTGCAAAAGGGTAAGTAGAGACATGAGACATTTTATACGATCGTCTAAATAGGGATATCCGTTCGTAAAGCCTCGCTCTTTGTTTGTTCGGGCTTAAAATCATCTCATCTTTAAAACGACCGAGCGTTGTTCGTTGGCAAATTACCGCGGCTAACAAATCAAGATAGTACTGGTTCGTTGCTAAGTTCCAGTTTAGTGATGATTCTCCTGGGGTTTGATCTACAAAAACAAGACGATTCAGATTAAATTGACAGCGCCAATCAGACCAGTAGTGAAATTGGTTCTCGATAAGCCTCTGTTTTTCGTTTTCAGAGAGCTTATACCTAGGGTTAGAAAAATTGATTCCTGCGCTAAGCTCACTCACACAAATAGTGTCAGATTGGTCAAAATCACTTACTTGCTTAATCCAAGAACAACTAACAAGCTCATGACCAAAAGCATCTTCTTCATAGTGGCTGTTATTGCTTAGAGGAAGGCTTAGTAAGTCACTAATGTGTTGCTTTAATCCTTTCTTTTGTTGTTCTGAATCCTCCCATAGACAAACATTATGCCTTTCCGTTCTCGGCTCCCATTGAAAAACAGTTCTATTGAGCTCAGCAATACTAGTTGCACTTAGGTTATCGCTAGATTCAAAATGCAAATAAAGCAGACTCACCTCGCCCATTTGGAGAAGCTGTAGCTTGGTAATACAGACCGAAAATTCGTGATTAAACGATTGTTGATTAGGTACCAAAGATAACAACGGGCTATCACTCAATTTAGCTTCAAACACGTAGCGACCTTGTTTCATTGGCCTTAACAAATCGGCACTAGATCGAGTATAGAAGCGTCTTATATCTTTGATCTCATGATCTTGTAAATCTTCGCTCCAATGTTTCCAATTTCCTGAGTTCACAAGTTCTAAAAATGATTTCTTTGAGATAAAGAGCGGTAAAAATCCCCACCCCTGCCATTTATACTCAGCCATTAAGCTTCAACCGCCTCTGTCTTGGGTAAATTATTACTGATCCTAGCTATAGAATAGCGCTCAGCAAGTACACGTACATGCACTATCTCTTCCACCGATAGTGTATTTTCAATGTAAGCACTTAGCTTTGAATAAGGTCTTTCGTCTCGAGGAATTCTCATATACGAATCACATAAATCAGTGTACTCCCTTAGGCTAGATGCATCCTTTTGTAACTCTTCCTCAAGCAGACAGTAACGAATGGTCAAGCCAGATATACTTGATAGCCTACCCCAAGCTTTCAAGCCTATAGGCTTGGCAGGTAAAGCTTGAGTCCCACACATAAGGATGGCTTTCTGCCCTGACTCTAACCCTTTTGACAACCAATCGAGATTTGCTCGCGTAATATTGACAACTGGGAGACCGAACTCATCAAGTGTGACTTCTCCATCTCCAAAAGAGACCTTTTGCCTTTGATGAAACTCGTTTAAGTTACCTATGATATTTTCGTCATTTAATGCTGTAACTGTCGCCAATATTCCCTCTAAATCATATTCAACGCAGGTTTCTCCAAATGCCACAATCGCTCTTTGAGGCTTATTTTTGCCGACCAAAAAGACCCGTGTTTGAAGATAACCAGATGAGTACCCAATAATCTCGTCAAAGGATAATGCTTCGTCGGTAATACCAAGTGCTCTTTTCGAACTGACCTTTGATAAGTCTAATCCTTTAAGGTTAACTAATTGAGACTCTTCTAAGATATGGTTCGAGCTAATCGTACGTGTAAAGTCGCTAGAGCGAAGCTTATCTACCTCGGTGTAAGGTAACTTATACGCATCTTTCGGCAGCAGTTGTTCTGAAACAGCACAATAGCGATAGGCTCGCTGCACGGTGCGAATTGGGACACCGTGTTCAAGCGTCTCTTCCCCCAACGCTGTTAATTTAAACCTTCCATCAATAAAAGTAACAAAGGAACGGCCTGCCATTTCACTCAAGTGCTTTGTGACAAGTTTTTCTGCTAAACCAGTCAAAGTTACGATAGATTGAACAGAACTGACACCTTGCTCTATCAACTTGAAGATCATTAAATCTATATCACTTAACTCCTCTCTACTTCGCTCTTTTACCAATATTTTCACATTTAGAATCGGTAACAGACTATCTCGAACATAAAAGAGCGTTTCATCAGATCCGATCTGAGAATTTAGTACTTCAGCGTAACTCTTCAAGACATTGAAGTAAGGATTACTATTTGTTTTCTTTTTAGCCATTTTTACTTACCAACATTGTTTTAGAGTGGCGGTTCTGCGGTGCTTTACGCTTGTTTTGAAATGATGGGTTTTGCGGTCGTTGAACCGTTTTTTCGTTAGGAAGAAAACGGCTCGCTTGGATTAGCGCCCCTTTCTCATAACACTGACTCTTCAGCAGCACCATCGCTCTCTTGAATTCCACATCATGAGCACTATCTCGGTCTGCACCTTTAGTCAATGTTTGAGAATCACCGATCATTACAAGCTGCTTCTTAGCTCGTGTTTGAGCAACATTAAGTCGGCGCCAATCCGCAAGGAATCCAACCTTACCTTGTCGATTCGAACGCGTGAATGTGAATATGATCAAATCTCGTTCTTGCCCCTGGAAACTATCTACAGAAGCAACCAGTTCATTTAGTGGCATCTTGAGTTCCAGTAGCTCACCACGCTTTTGTTCTCTGCGTATTGCGTTCTGGATGGCTTTCACGTGATTTGCGTAGGGAACAATAACCCCTATCTCTCGGTTCTCAGCAAGTTCTGGCATCTCCTGAATTGAAGACTTAAGAAGCTCAATAACTAGATTTGTCTCACAAACGTTATCTTGCACCACCGCTCTGCCCTCTTCTGATGTCGACTTTTCACCTTTATTTTCTAACCAAGTCGTGTCTATCCAAATCATCGGCTGTGGGCAATATGACAGTAGCGGTTTTTTCTTATCCATACCGACACCAGCAAAATAGTTGCCCTCATAAAAAGCTTCCGAGACAAAATCACTAATAATGGAAGGACAGCGGAATTGTGTATCCAGCATGATTTTTCGGTCGTCCGGAGCGGCATTCCATAGGTGCTCAAACCAACTCAGTCGATAAAGGTCTTTGTAGTCTCCGAAGTCTTTAGCTTCAACTTCTTCCAGTACTTCATCACTGACGACAGGCGGTAACTGCTTATGATCCCCTACTAATATCGCTTTATTGGCTCGGGACAAAGGGACAATCAAGTTGTGGAGTTGTATCTGACCAGACTCATCTACGATCACAACATCAAAGTCGAGTTCTCTAAATAGGGCTTTGGTATTGATACCAATACAAGTAGCACCAACCACGTTTACGTTTTCGATTAAGATTTTATACAGCGCCTGTTGACGCTCGGTTTTCAATTTATTGAACCACTGCGTGAGGTTGCTATGAATACCCGAAACTTTACGCAACAGTTCATCCAATTGAACCAGTTCTAATTTCGTTACTCTGTCCTCAGACTGCCCTGGCAGAACTACCTCATCAACTAGGGAAGTGACCTTTCTAAAGTAAGCATCAATCTGTTGATTACAGCTTTCAATAAGCTGTTGAGCTTCCTCTATAGACTTCTCTGTATTGGCAATAGAGGCCATAGTCGTTGTTCGTGATTCGCTAAGTTTTCCAGACTTTATATGAGAGCTTTCTATACGGCTATTGACTAGATTGGTCTTTTTAGTGTTTATCCATCGAGAAACAGACTTAAAAATCGGCCACTCTTTTTGCTCAATTTCTTTTAATTGAGCATTTAATCGACGAATAACATTGTCGTGAGAAAGAATATGCGATTCTATTTCAGCCAACTCTACGTGTAAGCTTTTCTGCCTATTAATATGATGGATGTGATCACTTTGAACTTTATCTGCATTATCCATTTTCGCGATAATTTCATTTCTACTCGCAAGCAGTTCATGAATATAAGTGAGTTGAGACTCTAGGTTTTTCAGTGTCTCATCGGCTGAACTAAACATACGCGCTTGCAATTCAGCGGCTTTATTATCGAGTGTAATGTCCTCCAAGCAAGAGCTGATTTTATTTTCGTTACCTATACGTAAACACTCAAAATCGTCTTCTTCAGCCAAACGTTCTAGTACATTGTCGACCGCTTTATTGTTTTGCGATGTCACAAGAACACGTTTACCCTGCGCCGCGAAGTACTTCACCCACTGAAGAATAACCGTGGTTTTACCTGTGCCCGGAGGCCCTAGAACCAAAGTGTAATCATTACTACCAGCACCACTATCAATCGCTTTGACTTGCGACTGTGTCGGTGGAAATTTACTTGGAGGTAATGGAACCTTAACTGGGGTAAGAGGCTCATGTTGATACACTTTAGCGGCTAAAGGTAACAACCATGGGTTTTTGGATGACTCAGACTCTAAAGAATCTACAACGGAGTTTCTTACCTTCTTTAACGTCGGTAGAGCCGCAATAGCCAAAAGCGCTTGATCTGGTATTTGTGAATTTAACGCTTGTTTCTCGATGCTAACGTGAATGATAGGTTCATTCTCTATAGGGGTGAGATCCGCCACCTCTAATAATATATCTGTTGGCTCTCGCATTTCGTCGAGCATTTCAAGCAGCGTTGGTTGTACTTCAAGTAAGCGGGAATAATCAAATTCATCTAACGTAATTTCATAGTGAAGACGGTAGGTTGTTCGCTCACTTCGAGCACTGATAGAGGTCGCATTGAAAGGCATACATTGCTGAGCCGCAATTCTTTCGAGTTCATACTCAGAGTCAATGAAACAGCGCAACACATCGACCATCTCTTGCTCTTCGTAGCAAAGCGCCTCCTCTTCTGCTTGTTCTGGTTCTAGCTCCTCGCCCTCCACATTCCATGGAGAATTGATTGCATCGAGTAACTCGGTTGCGTACAAGCCATACTTAAACCTAATATCACGAGCTTCCAATCCATTTCCAAATTCGCGGCCAGTCAGAAACTCAATACCATCGAATTCAAGCAAAGTCCCGTGCTCCAGCATACGCTGACGGTCTTGGTTATTGGCATAATAAATGCGACTTATCCAAAGCCTAGGTTTTTCTTCACTCTTGGCAACATTAATTGTGATTTTATATTTACCAATAAGTAAGGTAACGATGACGGTATCTTTCGGCTTAAATGAAGAAGCCCAAGCTTTATTAGTTGACTTTAGTTGGCTTATAACCGCCTCTTGCCCTTCACCATTGTCAGGCCAGTTTTTGTCCAAGTAATTGTTTTCTAAACGATACAATAGAGGAAGAACGGAATTATATTTAGCTGATTTATCTTCCGGCCAAAAAGGCACAGTTTGATTGTATGCAGACATTACGATTACCCCTTGCTATTGAGTTGCTTAGAAGCCTCTTGTAAGGCTTTGACGATAGTAAATACTTGTTTACTGCGTTTATTACAGTCGAACGTTAGCCCCTGCTGCAATGTATCATGGAGCTTTGATGGTATAGAGGTAGGTAAGTGAATGTTCATCTCATCCCAATCCGAATTATCAAAATTTGGCTGAAGTACCAATGGTTGGCCCGTCAATAAATAGTGAATAAGTTGGCAGAATGAAAAAATGTCCGACGACTGTGTGAGGCTCACGTGTCTCACAAATTCTTGCTCCGGGGAGCGATAATGTGCTGTCCCTTCCTCAAGGTAACGCTTTTGGTTGGATAAACCAAAATCAATAAAACTGACCCCGGCGACATTCTGACTTTTGTCGCTGTGAACAATGATATTTTCTGGTTTAAGGTCTCGATGAGTCACACGGTAGCGATGAAGTTCAACCAACTTCCAACCAATTTTCTCTGCCAAGCGCAGGCGTTGTGCAAACTCTCTACGATTATTTGGTGCCACCGTTACAAACTCATTCAGGGGCTTACCTTCAACCCAATCCATAAGTAGATAGTGTTTATTTCCTTCCTGCCAATATTGATGGCATTTAGCTGCAACACCAAAGGGCAAGCGGTTTAGAGCAACAATCTCATTTTTAATGGCTTTACTAGCTTTAAGATCCTCGACCTCAATCTCTTTTAACCCGTAATACAAACCAAGCTGAGGCAATTTGACGCGATAAAAAGCACGTTTCGTCGCTTCGCACTGATAGATTACCTTTTCCTTGGGGTATTGTTTGGCATAGCCACTTGTCGTCATTTCCATGTCTTTAAGACCTCTATCACTTGCTCAATTGTTGGACGGTATTTAGGTGTAACGTGAAGTATTCTCTGCCAAAACTCAGCATATTGTCCTGATAGCTCTAACTTTTGGCACAGCTGTTTCCAATATGCTGGGCGGCGTCCCTTACTGACTAATTCTTTTGTCGATTGCTCAAACGGCAGTTCCCCACTTAACGAATAAAACACGACTAATCCCAGACTAAAAATATCGGAAGAAAACGTTAAAGACTGACCAGGTTCATTTACTTCCGGCGCTTGGTACTTCTGCTCGAACGTTCTTCTAGCATTTAGGGGCAGTGTCGCAACCATTTCTTGCTGACATAACTCGAAATTTATCAACATTGGCTCGCTTCGTTCGGTGACACGAATATTTGATAAGTTAATGGCTCGATGAATAATCTCGGGGTCACCCACGCTCTGAATCTGTTGGATGGTTTCTGCTAATTCGATCAGTAGGTTGAGTTTTTCTTCTCTTGTAGGGTTCGCACTAAGCCATTGTTCAAGTGTTACAGCAGGAGCTTTTTCAACGAACACATAAAACTTGTCTTCAAGTAATTCCTTATCTTGATAGCGTTGAACCCCATCCACTCTGCTTAAGCGCTTAAGCACTAGAGCTTCTCGGCCCAAGCTCTTGAGCTCGGTTTGGCGATGTACAGCACTTAAGTGATCTAAATTAAAGCACTTCGCCCAAACCTGTTCGTTAAATAGAACGGCGTTGTAAACGGTAAAGTAATCTGTTGACTCCGACTCAACCGCTTCCAGCTCTACTTCATAATCTCCAACGTTGATGGCACCTTGATACTGTTCAACAGGAGATGCAGTCAGTTCCTGAACGAGCCGATTTATTTCCGATTCAAGCAAACGCCGTTTTGGTTTTTTACCAAATCGAGAGCGGCAGAACTTAACGAGTAGCGAAGATACCTGTTCGGCTTGCGCAACAATGACTTCCCCCATCTCCATAAAAGGAGCCGAAACTGTTTGACCATCATAAATACACTCAACATTGGCGTTACGATTCGTAAATAGTACTAAGCCAGTATTTTTTAATTCTGGCAGCAGCGCTTTTAACTCAGGTAGATCTCCAAACCTTCTTAAGGCTTCTCTGAGCTTAGTGACCGGATTCGAGAGGTAAGTGCGACCCATATCATTATCGACCAACAAGCTGTTTCGTTTGTTCGTGCACATATCAACTGCGATACTGCCGTGATGATCTTTCAATTCAAGCGGAATCACACCAAACGGATAAATAAGCAGTCCATCAAACAAACGGGATGAGTTTTCACTCAAGATCGGCGGGCAAGAGACAATTCTAAAACCTTCGAAAAGCGGTTGTGTGAAAAGTTGTGTTGCTAATTCAGCTAAGCCTCGGCGTTCATGTAAACGCTCTTCTTGTGCCCCAACAAACGGATTGTATGGCCAGTCATTTTCTACAAAAGAGTGCGAGTTCGACATCGGAAAGATAAGTGCAGACCAGTCTTGGTCAACAACCGCCGGAAGCAGTTTTTTTTGCAGTTGGCCACTGGTTAGAGCATCAGAGGTTAAATTAAGCTCACACATCATTTGGCTGCTTAAACCGTCACTGGTTAAAATGAACTTCGAAATCCCATCATTATCAAGGTTCATGTGATGAACGATAGGCGTGACCTCACTACCAACAACAGAAATAGGTTGTGATTCAAAGCCGCGAGATTCGGCTCTTTTAACCCCCTTCTCAACTCGATAAAGCCGAATATTTCCTACCCAAGACAATTCAAACTCTTCTGCCTTCTGAGTGATGATGCCAAATGTAGATTGAACCCCATTGTTGAAAAAGAGTTGATGCAGATCTTCTATCACTTGTTCCGCGACAAACAGCTCATTAGTTTGATTCACGGTTAACCAACTACTTAGCAGGTCTATCCCCCTAGCAACGTCGCAACCCGATACCAGGTCTGCGATAAGTGCCTGACGCCCTGATTGATGGATCCAAGTAAAATCGCCAATATTGTCTTTACCGGATACATCCTTAAACTGTAATTCCATAATATTTATCTAAGCCATTGTTTTATTATTCACCCAAACGCGTGCACATTTCTGGATGCTTGTTTTGATACTCGTCGATACACGCTTTGGTTTCTCTGTATTCTTCTAAACCGCACAAACTGATGCTTAATCGATCCGACTGCAGGCCTTTTTCAGGTGCCGTTGAAAAGCCTTGTCCCGCTTTTATTGCCGCTTTGTCGCTCAATAGATATCTATCGTGTATAAACCCATGTGGCACACGGATATAATTCACCAAAGGCAAATCAACCATTGAAGCTTGATACTCACGTTCAAAAACACCTGATAAATTACTGCAATCCATTGTGGTCACTATACTCACGCTGCGGACACCTGCAGCTATTGCCCTACGCAAAATAGCTTTGAGTAATGCATTACCTGGGAGTTTAAAATAGGGATCCGCAATGATTAGATCTTTGCCCACATTTAGTAGTGGAACCGTCACCTCTAAGAGATTGTGCTCGGTTTTATCGATCCAAAGTGTTGGAGGAATCGACCAACTCGTGTCTCCATCAATGATCTGCTCATAATTGATATGTTCTGCGCCCGCTTGCTCTGACACAACGGCGTTGAATGCTCTTAGTGAGTGTTGTGATGTCATCCAATTGAGCCAATTCTCATACCCACTCTGCAGTGTTGAATCTGCTCGATCTTTTGGTAACACAATGAAAGGATTCGCTTTATCTCGCTGCAACTTATTAAGAAAATTAGTCACTGACTTTTTCTTAGTTGGCGCAATATCAGAAGCCTTAACACTTTGATAGGCCTCCCTAACCCACTCTTTAGTTGGGGCTACCAGATATCGACCATTTTCAAAACCAAAGGCACTTTTAAGCAACGCATAATAGTGATATTCCGACATACAGTGAGGGTCGAGTGCAATCTCCTTGTACATTAGAAAAGCTCCTCATCTCTTTCATCAAAGAAACCACTCGGCCAACCTGTTTCTAAATCACCATCATCGGTAAGCAGTGTTTTATGTGCCACAACTCCTGCATCAGAAGACTCTAGGTAGACAATAGAGAGATCCGCTTTGCTAACTGGCGTAAAGCCACTTGGCAACGCTTGATCTGTCGTTTCTCTGATACGGCGAAGTAAGCGCAGAATTAAATGCTCACTGTGAGTTTCAATGAGGTAATGGTTTTTACTGTCTGTTTGGGTTAGCAAATCACCCAATGAAACTTGTGCTTTGGGATGTAAATGTAATTCAGGTTGCTCGCAACAAATCAGGCCACGCTTGTTAGACTCTGCCGCAACCACCAAGGGGAAAACTTGTGAAATGCCGGCACCAACGTCACTTGCTGAAACCTCAATATCATTTGAAAGGTCCCACAAGGTAACCACGTCGTGTTGATACTCTCGTGAAGAAAAATACTTATGGTTGACACCTTCGCTCGACGCTTCATCCAGTTGTCTACGTGTGAAATCACTAAACTTATCGCCATCATTGATATAGTCGATTCGCCCTTGCTCAGACTTTTCAACCAAGGCATAACCAAGATCAAGCCAATCACGGCCTGCCATCCAGCGGTTAACTCGATGAACCACCTCCATATCGGCATTGAAAATGGTGTCCCAACTCGCCTTACCCGAGTACCAATCCTTTTGAATCACCTTATCTTCAGCATCGAAAGTAGAATCAGGAATTTGTCTTAGTGGTCCAATAGCAACGCTGTCTGAAAGAACATCGTTTAGGTTGGCGAGCGATGCGACAATCACATCACTAAAAATCTCCTCGATTCTGCGAGTAATCAAGTCATGTTCGGACTCTAAGCTCGTTTCTAACCTTTTATCTAGCCTTGGTAGTGCACCTGATCGAGATTGAAAGTGAAATGGAGCGTGAACAAACCTTCGTTGACTATTCGGTAACAATACATCTATCGGGGTAGAGGTTGCTGCTTCTAAAACATGGTGATGAAATTCACCGCAGGAGCCATCTTCCCGATAAGCCATTTCTGTGTCATCTTCGTCATCCGTTTTAAATAAAGGATGAAGATAGTTAACTCGGCTCACTTCAGCGTTGTCGTTCGGCTTGGTGTTCTTCACTTCAAGAATGAACTCGTTGTCTAACCATACAGATTGGCGGTAGACAAACGCTGTTTTTTCAGCGTGAGACCACTTGATTTCAAACTCAATCGCGATCTCGTCGGCCCATTCACTAGGGCTACTCATATGGAGTAAAGGTTCAGATACGGACTCACCTAACTGAGCCGCTTTTTGATGTAAACCCTCAATAAACCAAGTGCTATCATCGAAGCTGTGTCCTGCTTGATTTTTTGGTTTCTGGTACTCAACCTTGATTACCATGGTTTTAGAGAGATCTTTACCGTTAATAAGATTCTTAAAGCCGCCAACGTATTTATTACCGAGCGCTTCAATTCGCTGAGGGTCACATTGCCCCTTATTAATTACATGCTGTAAGTAGAACAGAGCCATAAGGACACTGCTCTTACCGACACTATTTGGGCCGAACAATAAAGTGACTGGTGCAAACTCGATAGTTTGTGTTTGCTGGAATGAGCGGAAATTGGTTAGAGATAGCTTGGTGATATTCATTTTCAGCGGTAATCATTAACTTTAAGTGGTTATGCTGATACAAATCAGCGAGTTAACTCATACTATTATCATCAAATTGCATATATTTATAGAGTTGACATCACATATACAAATTAAAAATTGAGTCAATACTATTAGTGAAGGATGGACTGCAAATCTCAACATTGATAACAACACAAAATGGTTGGGTTGCTATTGTTTAGACATAAGGATGATTTGAACATCTAGTTTTCTAACATGCCGAGTGATGAGGCTCTATATGAAATATATCTTAGCTATTCTTTTTCCTGCCATCGGCCTCATGATTGGCTCGCTGGCGATACCTTTCGGGATCTTCATCGGAGTGTTTAGCTACTTTTTCGTCTCTCACATGACTGAGACCAGCGATTTTTCCCCTATGGCTTCAACTTCAGATACAGCTTCAGGCAGTGAACATTCAGACACCACGCCCGATAACAACCAAGATGATCTGTTTGAATCCGACACTATTGAAAGCACTCTGTTTTCAGAAGACACCACAACGTTCGATGACAATGCAATTAACCCTGCAAACGGGTTACCTATGGTAGGTGGCATAGGAGGTGTGGATGTGGAAGGCAATCCATTCGGCATAGATTCATCAGATAGCTTTGATAGTACTAGCCTCTTTGACGACTCGATCAGTTCACTGAGTGACGATAGCATGAACAACAGTTTGTTCGACGACAGTACAAACAGTTGTTTCGATGACACTAGCCTATTTGACGATGACAGTTTTTGCTGTGGGAGTTCAAGTTTTGATGACCCGTTTTCGTAACTGAGCCTGATAGTCATTCAAGGGATTTAGCTGGATAAACAATGAAGGATGGCCATTGTTGTTGATAGCAATGCTGAAAATTCTCAGCATTGCTAATGTGAGGGTTTATTTAGGGCTTAGTTTAAAGTTCGCCGGAGAAGGCTTTTTGGGATAATGCGTTAAATAGCTCACTATCTGACTTAGGTTGTAACTTAATCTTATGTCTAAGGTCTTGCATTCGAGTTGCCAATACTGCAAATTTTCGTAAACTATCTTCATCAGGTACAGGAACATCCAAATCATATATATCATTGTTACTTATATTTGCCTGTCTAACCCCACGGTTATTCTTTGTAATTTCAGACTTAACTTTTGGGTTCGCAAAATAGTACTTTAAATAACTTTTCATTACTGGGCTTAGAATGGAGATCTTCGCCACTCGCTGATTAAGATAATATTTACTGTACGCATTTGTAACTTCTGTAATATTTGCATAGTCATCTTTACCAACAGTGCCCGTTAGACTCATTAGTAAATCACCTGCATAAAGTTCATATTGCTTTAATTTCTCCGGGTTATCCGGTTCAATGAAAGCAATACCCTTTGTTGTAAATCCAAGTTTATTTGCGTTACCAATCTTCACAACAGGAGTGCCCGTCTCGCCAAAATCTCCGCTTTTAAATGCATAGCCCCCTTGAATATCAATCAGCTTCTTCATAGGAGAAACCTTCCACCCTTTTGGATTAGTAACCGGATCACCAAACATATCCAAAAAGACGCTGCGTAGGAACTCATCTGCTAGGTCGATGGCTTGCTTGCGCTTTTGGCGGATGGTATCAGCTTTATCTAAGATGGCTGCTATGCGTTTTTGTTCGGCTAGTGGTGGGAGTGGGATTTCAATCTCTTCAATTCGAAACAGTGCTAACTTAGGCTGACTAGTAGCTTTCTTTTTACTTTGTATCTGAACTTGACCAGCTGTAGATAAATACCAGTTCAGGTACTCTTTACACAATTGCTTGTGGTCATGAATAACAAGCTTGGCAGCATTTTCGGTAAGATTTGCTCCTGATAATTCCTTAGGTATAACCCCAACTAAACCAATAGTGCCAGCTATAGAAATATACAAATCGTCATGAGAAATTATGTATCGAGAGATCTTCTCATGAATGTCATCCGAAATATAAACTAAATTATCCATATCAACCGAGTTGTTCTTAAAATCCGTAACTCTAATATATGGATGAGTGGTTATTTCGTCGGAATAGCTTTCACCTTTAGGCAAGCGTTTACCGCCTTTTACGGAAACTAAATCTCCAAGTCTGATTAAAGGCCAACTCATAACATCCCCTCCAACTCATTCAAATCAGTCAGAATCTCATTTTCAAGCGCTTTTAGCTTGCCAAGAATCACCTTAGGGTCTTCGTATACCTCTTCTTCGTAAACGACTTCTTTGTAACGGTTGATAGAAAGGTCGTACTTTTGCGCTTTAATGTCTTCTGCTGAAACCATGAAGGCTTTCTGCGTTTTATCACCAAACTCTGCAGCTAGTGCGACAGTATCGTTCGTTTGGTATAGCTCACTGTAACGTTTCCATTTTTCCAATGCTTTTGGAATATCATTGTCTTTGATTGGGTTACGCTTATCATCCAGTGAGTAGCCGTCTGCCTGCATGTCGTAGAACATGACATTGTCGGTGCTGCCGCCTTTAGTGAAGATAAGAATACCGGTAGATACCCCAGCGTATGGCTTAAATACACCACTAGGCAGAGAAATCATTGCCTCTAATTGGTTGTTTTCAATCAGCTCTTGACGTAAGTCTTTGTGTGCCTTTGAACTGCCAAACAAGACGCCATCAGGCACGATGGTTGCGCTGCGGCCGCCTAGCTTAAGCATGCGCAGGATTAACGCCACAAATAGCAGCTCGGTTTTCTTGGTTTTCACCATTGAAAGCACTTGCGGATTTACCGACTGCTCATCTAGGCTACCCTTAAACGGTGGGTTAGCTAGAATTTTGTCGAAGAAATTCTCTTCTTGCGCTTTGCCTGCAAAGTTCTTATTCAAGCTGTCTTGGTAGGTGATATTGGCAGAGCTTACCCCGTGTAGCAGCATGTTCATTGCTGAAACGCGTAGCATTGTGGTGTCGAAGTCAAAACCCCAGAACATTTTATTATTAATGTGATCTTGGTATTCGTGCAACATGTCACCGGTGTAAACGTTATTGCCGTCTTCATCCTGGTAAATGCTTTCTGGGCTGGTGTGAGTGCGCGTTAGGTATTCCATTGCGCGAGAAAGGAAGCCCGCGGTTCCACACGCAGGGTCACAAATCACATCTGTTGGTTGCACATCCAGCATTTCAACCATCATGTCGATGATATGACGAGGTGTACGGAATTGTCCGTTAATGCCAGCAGAAGAGAGCTTACTCAGTAGATATTCGTAGATATCACCTTTAACATCACTCTGCTCGAGCGGAAGCTTATCAACCATTTCAACAGCAGATAGCAGTACCGATTCACTGCGGATCTCCACATCAGCATCCGCCATAAACTGCGCAATGTCTGAACCGTTTAGCTCGATATCAGAAAAGTGAGGAAAAACGTTGTTACGCAGGTGAGGAAGCAGTTCTGCACCCGACATGTTTTTGAAGTTTTGCCAACGTAGCAACTGACCTTCAGGCGTTTCCGGAAACTGGCGATTAAACGGTTTACCTGTACGTTTAGCCTTTTTCTCTGCCGTGGTTTCTTGCATATCTAACATGCGAGAGAACATTAGGTAACTGATCTGTTCAATTACCACTAGCGGGTTGGTTACCCCACCTGTCCAAAACTTTTCCCACAGACCATCGATATCGTTACGTAATTGACCAGTTAGCATAATGCGCTCTTCTTTTAGTGGCTGTTAACTTTGCAAACGACAAAGTTAAGAGGTGTAGATTATGAGATTTTATAATGAATAAGGGAGTTCGTAACCTTACAAACTCCCTTTTCGGTGTTTTGAATGACCGTTTGGTTAATGTGGCATCAAAAATGGCTGCATTAACGCTTCAAGCTCGTCCGCTTTTGAATCGGTGAAGATATCTAAGCCTTCGCCATCGGTTAGGCGCTCAAACGGCCCCTCGTATAAATCTGCGACTTTGATACGCCCGTTCTGACAAATAAAGCGTTTCAATTGATTCAAAAACTGCACTTGCTTGTAGCTAAGTTGGTTATTTTGAATGAAATCGGTAAAGCGTTGATTGACGAGATCGGCGTCTAAACCCACTAGCTGAACCAACGTTTGGCTCAGCTCTTCTGAAGTTCTTCCATAAAAAGCGTTCAAAGCATTCGCATCAACACCGGGGTGCTGCGTTAAAATTGTTGAAGTCAGTGATTTTAGTTCATCTTCTGTCACTGCTTGGTTGTTATGAATCTTCTGCAATACTGGATTATCAGCTAGCATTTTATCGAGAATGTCTTTCAATCGCTTACGGTAAACCATGGCTTCTGTTTCATCACCGATAACCACCACACGGTCAGTTTCACGAACCTCGCCATCTTGCGCTGTGGTTGTCTGAATATTCTCATAGGGAGACAGTTCTTTCTTTTTGAACTTCATGATCCCACGCAGTTTAGTGCGTGTGTTTTCAAGCTGCTCTAGCGTAATGTCTTGCCAGTATTTCTGGGTTTGCACTCTTGCGATTTCATCGCCTTGTTTGCGCACTTCTGTAATGGTCACTGCTAGGTTTTGTAAACGAGAGATGTAATCCGCTTTTAGGTTTTCGATCTCACTACTACCTGATAACTGAGCACTTTGAATTTGTGAGGTTAAGCGATCCAGCATTGAGGCATCTTTGTCTTTTAGTGTGCGATTTCCCATCAGAGGCGCGATTGTAGTTTCCAGTAAATGCCTAGTGGAACCATTCATTTGGAGTAACTGATCAGTTTCTTGGAGCTGTTTTACGTTTCTCAGCTCTCGGCGAACGGCAATTGCGCCTTCGGGTAGGTCACAAATATCCGCTTTCATCTGCGCGCAAGCGAGCTCAAAGGCTTTAACGTCGGCACGCTTTTGAGCTTCATCGGCAAGTTGTAAGCGTGCTTCAAAGACGGTTTGCAGCAGTGAACGGCTAACGCCAGTGTCTGCTTCTACATACTCTTCTTCAAAATATTCAAAGTTGCCATAGTGGTCGAAAATCAAGAACTCTTCTTTGTCTTTATCGGGGCCAAACAGATCTGGACAAAGTCTTGTACCACGCCCAATCATCTGCCAGAACTTCACCCAAGATTTCACAGGGCGTGCAAACACAAGGTTGACCACTTCTGGAACATCGATACCGGTGTCCATCATGTCTACTGAAATAGCGATACGGAAATCGTTATCTGGCTTTTTAAACTCGTCAATTCGAGCTTCTGGTCGATCAACGGCATTGTGGATCACCTTACACACTTTACTGCCGTATTGTGGATACAGATCTTCACAGAAGAGTTTCTCAAGTTGTTCAGCATGCGCTTGGTTTTGCGCAAAGATGATGGTTTTCCCCACTAGCGACTTAGTGGCATCTTTAATGCCATTTTCCATCAAGTTCTCTAGGATGGCACTGTCGGTTTCGACACTGAAAATCTTCTTGCCAATGTCTTTGCCTTTAATGGTGGTATTTTGCGCCTCTTCTTCTCCGAGATCTTCTTCAAGCTGCGCTTGTTGTTCTGGAGTGAGTTTGCTGTAGTGGATACCATCACGTAAGAATTCGGTAGTGAACTCTTTTACTCTGAATGGATTTAGGAAACGTGGCTCATGCGAGATCGCTTCTGCTAGGTCGAAGTTAAAGGTTGGGTCGCCATTTTCACATCCAAACAAGTCATAAGTGTTACGCGCAATGAACTTGACTGGTGTTGCAGTTAAACCTACCTGCATTGCATCAAAGTAGTCGAAAATGTCACGATAGCGGTTATAGATACTACGGTGTGATTCATCGGCAATGATCAAATCAAAGAAGCCTACATCCAATTGTGAGAATCGGTTCATCATACCTGGGTAAGTCGAGACGAATACACGAGCTGACTGGTCGACTTGGTTTTTCTCCCCGATGACACAACGCGGTTCACTTGGTAAAAAGTCTTTAAACGCTCCATCGGCTTGACGGCGCAACTCTTTACGGTCACACAAGAATAGTACGCGCTTAACCCAGCGAGAACGAAGTAGCAACTCAACTAATGCAATGGATACACGAGTTTTACCCGTTCCTGTTGCTTGAACAATCAGTGCCTTACGGCGCTGATTTTGGAATTGGTTGGTCACCGATTTGATCGCCTCAATCTGATAAGGTCGACCTGCGATGTCTGCGCTAGGGTTGAGTTGTTCTAAATTTGGATCTTTATGTAAATGCTGGTATTGCAAAAACTTCAGGCTATCTTTGGAATAGAAGCCAAACACCTGACGATAGGTGTTGTATTGCTTGGTATCCCAAATACAAATCTCATAGCCATTGGTATAAAACACAATCGGCTCTGGACAGTTATGTTGCTTTGCTAGACCTTCAGCATAATAGCGAGCTTGCTCCCTGCCTTTTTGCATATGTTCACGCGAACGTTTCGCTTCGACAACGGCAAGTGGCGTACCGTCGTCGTCCCAAAGAACATAATCAACATACCCTACTCCGGAGTTTGTCGGTTGGTGTTCGACTTCAACTTCAATGCCTACTTTTTCTGGATCGTTAATATCCCAACCAGCCTGAGCCAGTAATGTATCAATTAACAACTGACGAGTTTTATTTTCATCCCATTGAAGGCTGTTCGCCGTTTGTTGACTACGCGATTTCGCCTGTGCTTTTGCTTGCTTGAGTTGTTCAGCCGTTAGCTCGACCTGAGTTTCTGCTGCTTGTCGCTTCTGGCGCTCGCGCTCTAATTCATCAAACAGCGCTTGTTGCTTCTGTTCGTTCTCTTCAATAACTTTATCAAGTTGCTTTTGCGTTAAAGAGTTTGAGGTAGGTGCCTCTGGGTATACAAGCTCTTTGAGCTCGGATACTTGAAAGCCGTAATAGTTAATCGCAAGGTATTGAGATAAAGAGTGAGCTGTACCCAGTGCCGCATAAGCTTTACGCGTAGAACCGTCACCACCATGTGCAGTGTCATTCCCTTCTACTCGCAAGAAATGAAGCTGATCTCGAAGGCGTGATTCAGTGACATCAATAAAAGCATCGTTCTTTAGCAGTTCCATAAAGCTTGCCTGCGGAAGCCTTGCTAAACCATCAATGGCATAAATCTCTTTGGTGACTTCTTCGGCAAAGCCACGCAATCGCGTAATCGCACTGCCAGGGTCTAAATGTAGGATCTGCTCAGCGAGGTATCCTAAATTTGCCAGTTTTTCGTTATGTTCACGAATGAGTTCGAAGTTTAAAGAAGTCGCCATAAGCCATTGATACTCCAAATTTGAATTGCATACCTTATATCAAATAATTGCTCTTATTACGATGACCGTGTATGCAATTGAGTTATATATTTCCTCTGAAACAATGCATAACATTTTATGCAGCAAAAGTCGGAAATAGTGCCAGTTATTTGTAAGTCTTTACACGAGTGGGGATCACCACGACATCAAGGTTATGCTCTTAAATAGAGCAAAGCCTGATTGTTTGTACATGATAGATACCTTTCATTGACGAGAGGTATTCTAATTGAAGCGCGTAAATGATAGCGACTTATAAGCTTACATCTCATACCAATATAGCCATTCAACGAAGCTATTAAATGTCATCTCTTTGTGTCTAATAGAACCATCATCTAGCACTTTAATATTTTCTTCAATGCAGCCATTGCACTTCACAATGATAGTCTTGCCTCTTAGGGTCGCTTCATAGTTTTTCTTACCTGTAACGAGACATTCGTCATTGTTAAAATGTGCGATAATTCGTTGAACTATTTCATTTTCCATCATTTTACTCCCTTAATTCAGAATTGAGCGTAAGCCGTCAACACTCAGAGGATTTGTTCCTCGATGTAAAATTGAATGGCAGTTTGAACAGACTGGGATTAAGTCTTTAACTGGATCTACCTTGTAGCTTTTAGCGATGGTATTAAGGGGCTTGATATGATGAACTTCAATGAACCCCGCCCCATGAGGTCCGTACTTTTTCGCAAAGTCGAAACTGCAAATCTGGCATCTTGTACCGTAATATTCGATACATGCTTTTCTTGCCTTTGGATCCCTTTCATATTTATTAACAGTGACTTGTTTAACAGCTCCTTCAACATACTCCTGTGGCTCTTGTGTATTGATTTCACCACTGATCGAAGAATCATCAGCTTGTTTAAGACCCCAATAAATTTTATCAACCTGATTCTGTGCGCTGACATCTGTTAACTTACCTAAACCTTCCGGTGTAATTTCTCGCACAATGATGTAGTAGCCTGAATCTGGGTTCCCCCCATTAGGGTTAAGACCAATCATTTCTACTGGTGTACCAGCGTACGTTTCAAATTTGTGCCCAATAGAAAAATTGTACTCAAACAGATCACCATCATTGTCTCTAACCACGTTGAGCGTTCGATTATTAACTTCGGTAAATGTGTAGGTTGGTTTCTGGCCATGTTTACTGGCTTTTCTTGTATATTTAGTCATTTAGAACTCATCGGTTTGGAGTAACTGTAAAAATATCGAATAATTATCAGAACAAACTATCAAAATCACCTTCACTTTGTTGTGATAATAGCTCTGACCATTTTTCTACCAATTTGTACGCTGTTTTTGTGCAGTAATCTGCGCCATCTTCTCGCTCAACACCAATAACATGCTGCTCAGTTAACAGTAAATAAGCCGCGAGTTGCTGAAGATTGCCTGTTTGTGCCAACCGATTAACATCAGGCTCGTATTGCGAATACTCATCCGCCAAATCTTCATCCACCTCATCAGGGGCATAAACCCCAATTGGGTCCCATTCGGTTAGCAGCACTTCACTCACTGTTTGAGAAAAGCCATTGTCAGCTTTTGCTGCCGGTAGCGTGGCTAACATCGCGTTTAGCAGTTGAGTAATACCGTTGCTAACCACCTCAACACAGTTCAGTTCATTCGCATACGCAAAGCCATGCGATCCGATTAACTCGTTGGGTGACTGGTCCCAACCGGGCAGATAAGCGTGATAGCCCACCAATGGGTTCTCTTCCTTCGCGGCGTTATAATCAACGCACACGACACTCTCGCTCACAGGTTGCGGAAACGGTGTCAGGGGGAGTGTGTAGTGGCCGACGATGACAGGAAACAAAGGTGGCGTGTTGTAAGCCATTGCACCACACTCAACGGGCGTATCGGGGATGGATGTTTTTTGAGCAGCTGGAACCACCGCCAATTCTCGATAGCTATCTACTGCGTACTCGTCTTTCCACCAAGCAACACGAATGTCGTTACGCTCAATGCCATTCTTATCTGCAAAGCTAATGCCTTGTGGCAAATGTGCTTCTGGCCCTTTAAGCAGAGTTTCAATTAGACCAAACAGTTCGTGATTACGATTAAAAGCCTCTTCCCAATGTTCTGATTTTAGTGAACGGTCTGGATTAAGGTACTGCTCTAAGCGTGCGATGCTCTCTTCGTGCCAGCAGGCATGAATAGCACGAATATCGCCACAATTAAGATACAAAGGCAGGGTCATAAACCACTCGACCCAATGTTGATGTAATGGCGAGTCTTCACCAACCTGCGCGAGAAAATGCGCGTGTTGTTTTTGATTGCCTGCTTTACTGCGATCGCGAAGGTGCTTTCCGTCAGCGCCCTTTAGGTACCAACCCACCGCATTAAACTCGTGGTTGCCTAGTAAGCAAAGCGCTTGTTTATTGTCGACTAAGTTTTTAACCGTATTCAGCGTCGCGATATGATCGGTTGCTGAATTTGGGCTGTTATCAACTAAATCCCCAATGAAGACAATGGTGGTATTAGAGTCATCACTCTGTTCTGGTAGCCCTTGGCTGTCGAGCAAAGTGGTTAATTTATCTTGCTGAGCATGAAGATCGCCAATAAAAAACACGCTTTCCAAATGATGCTGTTGCTTAAACTGTAACCCTTGCTCTAGCTGCAGACAGCGCTGCTCAAGCATTGGCCGCATCACCTCTTGCCAATAACGTATATCAAGTAGCCCACCCGACATACCACCTTGATTAAGAGACTCGATATAGATGTCATTGCTGTCGTTTGCTCGCCATCCGACTAGTCCTGCTTCACTCGATGCAAGCCTTGCTTGCTCAAGTAGTGCCACAACGTAATCATCCACCCATTTAAGTAAGCCTACGGTGGTGTAGCGGTCGCTATTGGCGATTAACTCGACGGGTAAGATGGACCATAATGCGCTGTTACCACGCAGGCCGTATTGGTTTAATTCACTGAACAGAGTGGTAATATATTTGCTTTCAATTAAGGCCAAAGAGTGCTCCTACTGCTGACGCTGTTTATTGATGATTATCGAATGGTGAGTGGGTTATTGAATCGCCCGCTGGCTATTGGGCGATTTTATCCTCGCAATATTGCCAACTCGTGACTCCTCGCTATGTAGCGTTTATATCGGTACTGCTGCATAAGATTCATGAAGGTTCCTTGTCACGATTTATTGGACTGCTACGATATACGATATTACGTTTTGATTATGTGACCCGTTTACCTAAAATAAAATGTGTGGGATATTGGTAAGCTTACAAAAAACAATCAATTTATCTTGGCTTTTCTTGCTGATTCAAGCCAATCAAATATAACTTTACGGGTACTTTCGGTTGCTAGTTTATTTCGAGCGCCAGCAATTTGATCGATTTCAAAGGGAAATGATTTGCCGGGAAGAATACTAACCCCAATGGTCATTCGCTCAGGTTGAAAAAGTCTAAATACAGCATACCGACCTTGAGCAATACGGTTATGATAAACAGCGATACAATGGCGCATCTCAGCGCCTTCCTTGCATAGGTCATCATAATCTTGGATCTGCTCTATCTTGTCTGTCTTACAAAGGCAGCGCATATAGGGTATATTGGCGTCAATGGGCCTCATAGACTGTGTTCGAGCTAAGTTATGTCTTTGCACCCAATCATCATGCAACGCAACCAAAGCCTCATTGTTTTCAAGGCGAACAATGTTTTGCATTGGCTCTTGTACTCCCAACGCTTGACCAAGTCGCAATGAATCTTCGATGCATAACGTTAGTTTTAGTCGCGTTGTGTAGCCGGTGTTCTCCAATGATTGACCTAGACGTGTACCTGTCAGAAATGGATGTGTATTGTCTAATGATAAGCTAGAGAAGTTGATTTTTTTGTAATGACTGAACCTCTTATAATGGCAAGTTCTGGCATCAAGGAGCTTCATCACGTGGAAGATTTCCCCCGCACGTTCATACGTCAAATCTAACTTATCGATAAATCTTAACGCAGACTTGGTGCCTGCAAGTCCAAGTTGCTCTAGGATCTTTCTTTGTCCCTGATTTGCTAGTCCTAGAGCCTGTTCATTATCAACAGGGTAATGCTCACAGAGCATCGCTAGAATAATCGGTCGAACATTTAGTATCTCTCTAGCGTTGACACTATTAGCTGCAAGCCAGAGCATTTGGTACTGGTGATCTGGAAAAATTTCACTCTGAGCTAACAACGGTTTAGGAATGGCAGATAACCACCCATCTCTGGTCGCCTCATTACAGATAAAATCTAGGCCAATACCAATACCTCCCTCAATCATATCTTGTCTACCATCTGGATAGTTGCGATAAGCCGTTAAGCGATCGCTCCAATGACAAATAACGATATCAAAGTTATATCCTATTGAACTAGTAGGTATAGTTGCTAAAGAAGTTTTCATATTATTCAAACACCAAACTGTTAAACGATAGCGGGTTAATTTTTTTCACCTTAAGCGGCCTCTAAACGAGAAATAATGGCTTCTAAAGGCAAGTCTTTATCACGGATTAACTCAACGACAGCTTCGATATCTTGTTCGCGGTTCAAAGCTAACGCATGATTTAAATCATCAATGAGTGTCAGCGCCTGCGCTTTGGTCAGATTTCGTAGCAAACTCACTCGATTATCCGCTGACATTGTCATCAACTCTAAGGCGGAATCTTTGGTTTGTTTAGCTGAATGAGCAATGTTCTGCTTTTTTGCTTCTTTAGAAGTGGTTAGGCTTTCTTCTTTCTCCCTCTCTCTCGACGGAGAATCTATGCTCACGACAGTCGTAGCTCGAAACTCTCGAACATCAGACTCGTTCATCACGGTTTCTGCAGGTAAAGGTTCAAGACTCTTCTGGTTACACTTGTTTTTATTAACGAGAAGTTCAGCGTAATAAGCCATTGTTGGCAGCATGAAATTTAAATGCTTTAGAATTGCTTGCTCAAGCTCTTTCATTTCATTTCGCTTTATGTAAACACCGTCTTTACGAGCCTGTAGTGCGAATGAGATAGAATGTTTTACCGCATCTAAGCGATTCGAGTTGATATCCTCTAACTCATGAGTCTCTAAAACACGAGTTTCTTCTTGAGACTTCAAAATAGGCAAGCGTGTGCGCAGCGATTTGATGCACCCCTGTATTAGCTTATCGTTAGATACCACTATCGGATTTGGTAATTGAGGAGTCGGTTTGCAATCATCCTCTTCAACTTTACTCGCTCTAATTTCACGCTTTACTTCAGCCATGAAATTATTAATGGATTTAAAATCAGATGGCGTCGACCCAGTAAAAATAGGCTTAGGCACACCATCAATAAGTACTTTTAAGTGATTTGTTTGGGTTCTTTCATAAGTGAAAGGCGTATCGGTACCAAGTTGGTCATTTAAGAACTTGATTACACGCTTTTGGTATTTGCTGTAGCTAGATAGTTTGCACATGATAGGCCTCTCAATTTAAGTCATTTCGTTGAGAAGCATAATATTAGAAAGGGACATACGAATAAGCTTCATAAGCTTGTGAAAATCGTTTTGGCTAAGAAGAACTCGTTACTTACGGATTTTATTCCGTGAGGCTAACTTATGATCGGCACAATTTAAACTGGACATTCTATTAAGCGAAAACAATCAAACCTAAAAAAATCGGCGTTCAATATTCCTATTATGATAAATGTAAGCGTGTCACGAACCCCGCATTCTAATTAACCAGCACGAAGAATAAGATCATCTCTCCAACCCAAAGGAGAGTTGAAATGGTAAAACGACGTACCAACCTAGAATGGCAAACACTGTTTGAACAATATGAAAGCAGCAGTGTTACCCAACGCGCTTTTTGTGAAGAGCATGGACTGAGTTTATCCACGTTCTTTGCCAAACGGCGTCAACTCCAAACAGCAAGCCAATCGGAATCTGTCGGATTTGTTAAAGCCGAAATCGTTGAAAAGACAAC
>NZ_JBFRPJ010000064.1:3967-49538 GCF_041471945.1 Vibrio sp. 10N.261.51.A4 | reverse complement strand
TAATTACGCAACAAAGCCAACTTTACCTGCAAGCCAATTAGATACTTTCTTTTTTAATAGCACAGAAACACTTCACGTATAACAAAAGTTGGGAATACTTGGCTTATTGAATATTAGATTTTGTCGGCTTCTTAATAAACCGAACAATAAATAATCATTCAGAACAAAAACACCAAAAAGCGTTCATAAAAAAAGCAGTCAGTTAATAAGGGTATTTACAAGCGAAAGCCACCCTTATATTATACGCGCCATTGGAGGGATGGCTGAGTGGTCGAAAGCACCGGTCTTGAAAACCGGCAACCGTTAATAGCGGTTCTAGGGTTCAAATCCCTATCCCTCCACCACATTAAAGAAAGCCGCTGAGAAATCAGCGGCTTTTTTGTATCTGGCGTTTGCGTAAAGAACTTACGCAGTTTCCACTACGCCACCTTTCGGCTCACTTCAAAACGCCCGATCAATTGGTCTAAGCGGCTCAATGCATTGCCCATCAAAGAAACTCGACGTGCGAGTTGCTTAGTAGACAGTTGTAAGTCAGATATTGAACGTTGGGCTTTATCTGCCGTTTGTCCGTTTTTCTGACTGTTCTCATCTAGATTAGACATCGTGGTAAAGAGGTCACTCACCGCTGCTTGAATTTGTTCACTGCGAGCGTTTGAGTCGACTGTTAAGTTTCCTTTACTCACATTCTCGACGCCTCGCTCCATGGACTCAACAGCACTGCGAGACTTACTATGCAGCTCTTTCATTAGGTCACTAATATGGTTAGCAGCTTGTGAAGTTCGGTCAGCCAGAGTTCTTACTTCAGAAGCGACGACAGAGAACCCTCTCCCGTGTTCACCTGCTCTTGCCGACTCAATGGCCGCATTCAAGGCCAAAAGGTTAGTCTGCGCGGTGATGTCAGTAATGATATCTATAATGTCAGACACTTTGGTCATTTCATTATTCACCTCATTCACACTATGTGCCGAGCTTTCTACGATATTGCGAACAATCTCCATGCCTTCGACGGACTGATTGTATTCCTTCTCCGCACTCAGAACGGCTTGTTTCATCACCGTATCCATTTGCGTTGCTGAGACACTCGCATGAGTAATTTCACTCTGTTGATACTGACTCAATTGAAGCATATTGCTCAACGCTTGTGATGCATCATCACTGGTTTGCTTCATCACGACACTGCGACGAAACATCGATTCAGAAACCTCTCTAACTTCGTGACTCGCATGGATCAACTCACTCACCGTGTTATCTAAATTGTCGATAAAACTGTTAGTCCAGCGCCCTAGGTTGCCAAGTTCATTATGACTGAATGTGGTGGGATCTAGTCTCCGACTTAAATTGCCATCACCTTCGGCTAAGGTCTGCATTACCCCGGTCATTTCGTGAATCTTCTTCGCTAGTGGTTTAGCGCTAACTAAACGGAATAAGCCCAATGAAAGCAACGCGCAAGCGAACATAATGCCACTCTGTATAAAAGGTGTGAGTGTATAAAGGTTGGCAAACAGTAATGGAACAAATAGAGGCAGTAGCATGCAGCTGATGAAGTGCTTAGATAAGGTATAACTTAGACTTCGGTCTCTGTAGACCTCTTCTAAATCGGACTCACACATCATGCCAAAGGTATCTGGTGAACCATCCAATTGAAAGGTGATACCTTTGCCAATAACGGGTATGTGGCGATAGTCGGAATACCCGGGATAATCTATAAACAGGTTACTGCCATTTTTAATGGTTTCTCTCACGCCTGGGTGAAGCTGATTAGTGGCTGGGTCTGTAAAGCGAATCTCAAATTCGGTGTGGTGCTGAATCTTAACCGTTCCCCAATCAGTATGAATCCCTTGCTTTAAGTTCTCGCCGTGTGAAAAGGTATTATCTTCAAAGCGAGAACGAGAGAGCGCAACACCCGGCTGAGTATGAGGATCATGAATGGAGTCGACCATAAAGATATAGTTATCACCCGACTCGCTATAAATATGCCCCGCTTCTCTCTGAATAATGTCACCAATAACATCATTTGGAACACGACCACATAAGAATTGTTGTGGCCCTTCATCCCGAGAAAATGGGACATAAAACATCAACGTCACTTGGTCATGAAACGATGAACTCGAGGCCCCTACGTTCAACGTGCGTGGATCCATATACGGCCCATGAAGATAACGCTTTGAAGCCCCTTCAACTAAAGCCTTCTTGTCTCCAAGAGTAACCCCTATATGTTCATGATAACTCGATGCTTGTGCGATCCCCTTGGCATCGACGATCGCCAACTCAGAAAAATCCGTACTGCGTTTAAGAAGGCTAGCTAACGTCCCCTGAGCTTGTTCTTCCGTTCGACTTGCTAAATAAACCGCAGAGTCTTCTAAAAAATCCCATTGATTCTTGACCCAATTATGCAGAAGTTGAACTCGCGTGTGAGCAATACTTTCAAAAGCTTGTTCAAGCTCTTCCGTCCTACTTCTATTGAGGAAACAAGCTCTGCGCATAGCCAGTTTTCCTGTTGCGCCAAACCAATTAAGCCAACTACGTTCCTTGTCCGTCAGGTTCATTTTTATCCCTTGTGTTTTTATAGACACATGGGTAAAGCAATTTACAGACCACAATTAATCACACAAATACGTAACTAATTAATAAAAAAGAACTTTAAATGATCCATAATGGTGCAGCTGTGTCTTTTATGGTGCAATATGCGCTTATTTCACACCATCATTTCAATGAGCTATCAGGCGCCAATTTGAGAGGCTAACTGTAAACATGATAAGCCGCTTTTAACAGTTGCATGTGAATCGGCACCAGATCTTGGTGTTGAGTGCGGTATCCGCCACCGACTACGCTGGCCATCGGAATAGACTCTGATCTCGCTAATTCAATCATGAAACAGTCGCGTTCAAATATCCCTTGTGTCGAGACATTCAAATAACCCAGTTCATCGTCTTGATGGATATCGATCCCCGCATCATAAATAATCAGATCAGGTTGATGGTGAGCAATCGCTAACTTAGTGACTTGTTCAAAACAACGTAAGAACTCTGCATCTTCTGTTTCACGACTTAACGGCACATCTAAATCGGATAATGGCTTTCGTGCAGGAAAGTTTTTGTCGCAGTGGAACGACAGAGTAATGATGCCGTCGTTCTCTTGGCAAAGAGTTGCTGTGCCATCACCATGATGAACGTCGCTATCAACGATCAGCACTTTATCGATATGTTCAAAGGTCAGCGCGTGTTTTGCCGCTAAGACCAAATCGTTCAACAAACAAAAACCACTGCCAAAATCATGATGCGCGTGATGATAACCACCACTCAAATGAATCGCTAAACCACTCTCTATTGCCATTTCAGCGGCCAAGCAGGTTCCACCACTTGAGTAGAGTGTTCTTTCGATAAGTTGCTCACTCCAAGGGAAACCGATGCGTCTCATCTTTGCTGCAGGCAAATTACCAGATACAAGCAAATCGACATATTCACTATCGTGTACCTGCTTTACTTGTTCTATCGAAACAGGCATTGGCTGGAACATTTCGAATGCATTACCCCATTGTGGATCGCTATCCATTAGCGCCTCAACAGCACTATGCAACAACTGATATTTGTTGATTGGATAACGATGACCTTCTGGTAAAGGTAACTGCGAATAGATTGGGTGGTAAATTAAAGGAATCATAATCAGGCTAATTGCGTATCTTTCTCAAAATCATAACAGTCTCAGACTTGGCGACAACCCTAATTAAGGATAATGATTATCGTTACTATCAATTGAAGAAAAGAGATAACAATGAAAAACGTAATACTCATCTTTGGGGTGATCTGCGGCTCAGCGGCAGCAGTAATGATTTTTGTAGGAATGCTAATGGCCAGTTGGTGGAGCGTTGATTTTCTCGTGTTAAGCCATCAAACTTAACTAATTGAACTGAAAAGGAATCACCATGAGCGTTATTTTTATTACTGGAGCGAACCGCGGCATTGGCTTAAGCCTGACTCGACAATACTTGGAAAGTAATCACAAGGTGTACGCGACTTATCGTGATGACAATTCAGCAAAAGAACTGCTCTCACTCGCAGACCACAACACCAACCTTACCTGTATTCAATTAGAGATAACCGATTACCAAGCAGTAAGCCAACTCCCTTCGCAAATAGAGTCGATTGATATCTTGATCAACAACGCTGGCTACTATGGCCCTAAAGGCTACGGGCTGGGTAATACCGATGTTGAAGAGTGGCGTCGTGTATTCGAAGTCAACACGATTGCTCCACTGAAGCTTGTCGAAACATTATTGCCTCTACTAGCAGGCAGCAATATCAAAAAGGTCGCTTGTTTATCCTCTAGAGTCGGCAGTATGACTGAGAACACCTCAGGCGGCGGTTATATCTATCGCTCCTCTAAAGCCGCTCTAAACTCCGTGGTGAAGAGCCTAAGTAACGACTTAACCGAGAATGGCTTTACGGTGTTAGCACTGCATCCAGGTTGGGTGCAGACTGAAATGGGTGGCCCTAATGCTCTGATCGACACCGACACTTCAGCTTCCGGCCTTATTAAAGTCATCGAGTCAGCGAATACCGAAGTGAGTGGTCACTTCTTCAATTTCGATGGCAGCGAAATAGACTGGTAATCCACAGATGAATGCAGGGCATCTCTCAAACCTAGTTAAGCACTCAACGCTGTTTTGTCTAACAGTGATGCTAGCTGGCTGTTTCAGTGATGGTCCCGGCGACTTGTTCGACGACTATCAAACAAAGATAGCCAGAGTACAAGATGCTGACGAGATAATAGAGGAATGGGAATTTGAAAGCCTACCGAGAAAACGAGAACTGCTGCTTGACGTGCCCTCACTCTCTATCGGCCTCATCGACAGCTACCAGCTTCGTCAGTGTGGATTGTTCAATCTGATTGCAGAAAGAAATTCGGTTCTGGGCAAGGTCGCGGATGAGTTTCGTAATTACGATTATCAAGTCGCGCTACTTGAAGGCGTGGGCATGTGTTTATCCAGTAATGAATTAGACCCAGAGATCGTAGAATTACTAAGAGAAATTGAGCAACAGAAACTCGCACAGTTTCCACTGCATCAATGGAATCTCATCTATGCCAGCGATGCTATGCAGTCACAAATGCGGGGTAGTCAGTGGTTACGCGCTGATATAGGCGATCAGGTACGACAAACCAGTGATGCGTTAGAACACGTCAATCAAGCGTTAAACACATCGCTCGTTTCCGGCAAAACCACTGAGGTTCAAGAAGTATTAGAGAAGAGTTCGACCCTTGGGGATTTATACTACTCGCTCGCTCGGGCGTCAGTTGAGCTAGATACCATCACCAAACAGCTGACAACTTTTGATGACAAGATCATCTGTGGTAAACAACGAGACACCACTAAGTTCCGCTATCTCAACAATGTGTTCGAGCAACAATACATAGGTAAGGTTCAGCCTTACATGGCGCAACTGGATGGCTACTATCAGCACATAACCCCGCAACTAGGAATGTTTGACGCGCAACCTGAACTGCACAGTTATTACTTTCCTATCCAAGATGCACATCAAGCCTTTCGATCATCCACTCGTCGCCATGTTGACTATTGGCAGCAACTGTTTAAACGTTGTGGCCGTAAAGTCGGACGCTAATCCTAACCTCAATAAGTCTTAGCTTTTAGTGCTCTTTTTAGCGGAAGTACCTTTCTTAGCATAGGTACCTGTCTTGGCGTAAGACTTCTTCGCCCCACCGCCTTTACGGCGTTTGAAGGCAGGTCTCTCGACTTTAGGAAGGTGGCGGAGTGATTCAGGAACTTCTCCCGTTTTTACTTTACCCATTAAACCATCAATCTTGCTTTCTAACGCTTGCATGAAAGGCTGATACGCTTGATTTCGTTCTGCCATGCCTTGCAGCTGGTGCTCCCAATGTGCCGTCATGTCTGGGAAGGTAGAATCCTCAGGTAAGGCATGAATCAAGCCTCTGCCCGCAGGGCTACTGTGAATACTCTTACCTTGGCGCGTTAGCAGCTGCCTTTTGAATAGAGTATCTAGAATACCCGCACGGGTTGCTTCTGTGCCAAGGCCATCGGTTTCTTTCAAAATGGCTTTGAGATCTTTGTTCGCAACAAAACGCGCGATACCTGTCATCGCTTGAAGCAATGTCGCTTCCGTGAAGTGTTTTGGTGGCTCAGTTTTCTTATCACCAATCACGCCTTCACGGCACGTCAACACCGTACCTTTATCCAATGGAGGAACCGTATCCGTGCCATCCCCTTTTTCTTCGGTATCCGTTTTACCCATCAACACCTTCCAACCGGGGTTGATAAGCTGACGCCCTTTTGCGATGAACACGCCACCAGCGATATCAAAGACCAGCTTAGCATCAGCAAAAACCGCAGGTGGGTAAAACTGCATTAGATACTGACGAGCGATTTGCTGATAGATTTTCATCTCGTTGGCAGACAGGCCGTTCACCGATGACTTCTTCGGAGTAGGAATAATCGCGTGGTGAGCATCGACCTTACTGTCGTTCCATGCTTTTGATTTAAGAGAAAGGTCCGCACCTTGAGCGCCACTTTGCAGCTCTTTCGCATTGTTAGCGATAGCATCAACGATCGATTCTCGCTGCGAGTAGTGCTCTTTAGGTAGATAGCGGCTATCAGAACGTGGGTAAGTGATGAGTTTGTGTTTCTCGTACAATGACTGACACGTATCTAACACCTGTTGAGCACTCATACCAAAACGCTTAGACGCATCAATCTGCAAGGCTGACAGCGAGTAAGGCAGTGGCGCAGCTTGTTTACTTTGCTTTTGCTCTGATTCCGTCACCGTCGCGGGTTGATTCGCAATTCGGTTAGCCACATTCTCAACCAGCTTTCGATTGAGCACGCGCCCTTCTTCATCTTGCCATGGTTTACATGCTTCGCTTGGCTTCCAACGCGCACGAATATCAAAGCTCTGGCCGTGATTTTGATAAGGGATCAAAGCGTGCAAAGTGAAGTAATCTTTCGGAATAAAGTTTTCGATCTCTTCATCGCGCCTTACCACCAAACCAAGTACAGGCGTTTGTACTCGCCCGACCGACAACACACCTTGGTAGCCAGCCTTTTGACCGAGTAAGGTATAAGCACGAGTCATGTTCATGCCATACAGCCAATCGGCTCTAGAGCGCGCTAATGCGGAAATAGAAAGCGGAATAAAGTCACGGTTGCTGCGCATTTGAGAAAGTGCACGTTTTACGGCAGGTAAGTTCAAGTCGCTGATCAGTAGCCTGTCCATCGACTCTTTCTTAGCCTTAGAGACTTTGCAGTAATCAATCACTTCATCAACCAGCAACTGCCCTTCTCTATCCGGGTCTCCGGCGTGAACAATTTGAGTGGCGTCCTTCAATAGCTTTCGGATCACCGTGAGCTGTTTGCTTGAAGTCTTACGCGGTCTTAGCTGCCATTGCTCCGGCACGATAGGAAGATCGGCTAAATTCCACTTCTTATAACGGTCGTCATAAGCATCCGGCTCAACCTGCTCCAATAAGTGTCCAATACACCAAGTCACCACATCCCCATTACCACATTTGATAAACCCTTGGTCTTTCTTCTGTGGATTCGGTAGTGCGGCGGCAATCGCGCGGCCTAGGCTTGGTTTTTCAGCAATGATAAGACGAGACATGTTTTTCCAGATGCTACAAACAATTAGGGCCACATTATCTAATGTGGCCCTAATAAATCAAGAAAAACTGGTTGTTTATACAGTTAGCATTCAACTATTCAAGCTTCAGCTTTCTTTATAAAAACTCAACGAACTTAGAGAAGTCGCGCTCTGGCACTTTCATTGGTGTACAGCCTGGAGTGCCTAGGTATAGGAAGCCAACAATTTCATCGTCGCCTTCTAGGCCAAATGCTTGGTGTACTTCTGGGTGGAACATCCATTTACCTGAGCGCCAAAAGCCTTGGAAACCTTGTGCGACTGCGGCCATTTGCATCGCCTGTGCAGCACAACCCGCAGACAGATGTTGTTCGATAGCAGGCACTTTCTCGTGCTCAGTTACTTTGGCAATCACAGTAATCACCATCGGAGCTCGGAACGGCGCTTTTTTTACTTTCTCGATAACCGCTTCTTCGCTGTCATCCGCTTCAGCGGCGCGCACCAAGATGTCTGAAAGCTTTTGTAGGCCTGAACCTTGCGCGATAACAAAGCGCCATGGTGTTAGTGCACCGTGGTCTGGAGCACGCAGCCCTGCTTTGATGATGTTTTCTAACGCCACACCTTCAGGTGCCGGATCAGAGAGTTTTGCGATTGAGCGTCTGTTGAGCAATAGATCCAAAGCATCCATTTGAAGTCCTTACTATTTCTTTATTATTTGTATACTTGAACTTTAGCACAGAATACAAACGATAATAAATCTCAACGGCTGTCCATTTAGGCTAGATTAGAAACAATAAAGGCTCCTAAATCTATGACTTAGGAGCCTTGTTCAAAATCTAACTCAGCAAATTAAGTAACAATATCTACCGATAAGATTACAGTTTGATAGCTGATTCTATAACTTAATCGCTAGCTCAACACCTTGACGAATTGCGCGTACTGCATCCAATTCACCCGCGTAATCGGCGCCGCCTATCACATGCAGTTTGCCACCAAACTCTTGCCACATGTCTTCGAATGGACGAACTGACACCTGACCTGCACATACGATAACCGAGTCAGCATCCAGCACCTGCTCTTTCTTACCAACGCTGATATGCAGACCTTGGTCATCAATCTTGTTGTAGCTTACACCGCCCAGTAGATTCACACCTCGTTTCTCTAGCGTGCGTTTGTGAATCCAGCCCGTTGTTTTGCCCGGACCTTTACCAACGCGCCCCGCTTTACGCTGCATCACCCAAACCGTTTTGTCGCTGAATGAATCCGGGTAAGGATACAAACCACCTGGGTGTTCCATGTTCTTATCGATGCCCCACTCATGCAGCCAATCATCTAGGCTGTGTGACGCCGGCTCGGTGAGCATGGTTGCCACATCGACACCGATACCACCAGCACCAACAATCGCGACCTTTTCGCCTACTGGTGTCTTTTCGCGAATCAAGGTTTGGTAATCGACCACGTTTTCTTGGTCAATGCCCTCAATATCGAGCTTTCTTGGCTCTACGCCAGCAGCCATCACCACTTCATCGTACTTCAACAACATCTCAAACGTTGCTTCCGTATCCAGTTTCAGATTCACGCCGGATGCATCGATTTGGTTAGCAAAATAACGAATCGTTTCTCTGAACTCTTCTTTGCCCGGTATCTGCATTGCTAATCTAAACTGGCCGCCGATACGGTCATTTTTCTCAATCAAGTCAACCTTGTGTCCACGCTGGGCTAGTGTCGTCGCACAAGCTAAACCGGCTGGGCCTGCGCCAACAACCGCAATGGTCTTAGTCGCTTGCGCTGGCTGAACAACAATTTCAGTCTCGTAACAAGCGCGTGGGTTCACCAAACAGCTCGCACGTTTACCTTTAAACACGTTATCAAGGCAAGCTTGGTTACAACCGATACAGGTATTGATGAACTGAGCTTGGTCTTGAGCTGCTTTATTAACAAAATCCGGGTCTGCCAAGAATGGACGCGCCATAGACACCATATCAGCCTGCCCAGAGCTAAGAATACGTTCGGCCTCTTCTGGCGTATTAATTCGGTTACATGTCACCACTGGGATCGACACGTATGGTTTCACTTTTTCCGTCACCCAAGAGAATGCACCACGTGGTACTTGTGTCGCGATAGTCGGAACACGCGCTTCATGCCAACCGATGCCGGTATTGATAATAGTCACGCCTGCTTCTTCCAGCTTTTGAGCCAATAGAACAACATCTTCAAAGGTGCTGCCTTGCTCAACCAAATCCAGCATCGACAGTCGGAAAATAATAATGAAGTCGTCACCCACTGCTTCGCGAATCGATTTAACAATCTCCAGCGGGAAACGCATGCGCTTCTCATAAGAACCGCCCCATTCGTCGTAACGCATATTGGTACGTTTACAGATGAATTGGTTAATCAAGTAACCTTCAGATCCCATAATCTCAATGCCGTCGTAACCCGCGACTTGGGCGAGTTCGGCACTGTTGGCAAAGGCACCAATGGTCTTTTTAATCTGACGAGGGCTCATCTCACTTGGAGCGAACTTAGCGATAGGCGCTTTAATGCCAGACGCACTTTGCGCAAATGGGTGCATCGCATAACGACCTGCATGCAACAATTGAAGCGCAATTTTACCGCCGTGCTTGTGGACGGCTTCGGTAACAACTTGGTGCGCTTTAGCGTGCTTTACTTTACTGAATTCAGCACTGAATGGGGTTAATCTGCCACGTAAATTAGGAGAGAAACCACCAGTAACAATAAGGCCAACGCCTCCTTTTGCTCGCTCTTCATAAAACGCGGCGAGTTTGTGGAGACCTTCTTTATTTTCTTCTAAACCTGTATGCATTGATCCCATCAATACACGGTTACGTAACTGGGTAAATCCAAGATCGAGTGGTTCAAGTAAATGTGGGTACATGGCAGACATCACTTCTATTATTTTATCCTTGTGGTCTGACCACAGTATAGTTCAATCACCAAAAGTTCAAACAACCGTTTACATTTTTGTAACACCGATCATAATGCTGCACGTATTAATCGTTCAGAAGCCCTTAATTTGACTACACTTAATGAGAATATATATCGATTAACAATTCTTGGTGTAGTTTGAGCTTGGGAATTATCGTAGGATACTAAGCAGTTCATATTATTGAGATTAATGGTACTACGGCTTGTTAAAGCGACGTGATCTCACTGCGGAGACAGAATGAAAAAAATATTCAAATTTATAGGCATGTTCTTTAAAGGGATTTGGAAGCTCATTACGTTTGTACGTCTTGCGCTGGTTAACCTAGTCTTTTTACTCAGTATCGCCATCATCTACTTTGTGTACTTCCATTCAGATACGGCTCAACCGACGGTTCCTCAGGATTCGGCTTTAGTGCTTAATCTGTCTGGCCCTATTGTGGAACAAAGCCGCTATATCAATCCGATGGATTCGGTCACAGGTTCACTACTTGGCAAAGACCTTCCAAAAGAGAACATCCTGTTTGATATCGTTGAAACGATTCGCTACGCAAAAGACGATGACAAGGTTACTGGTATCGTTTTAGCTCTCAAAGAGCTGCCAGAAACCAACCTGACCAAGCTACGCTACATTGCTAAAGCATTGAATGAGTTCAAAGCAACAGGCAAACCGATTTATGCGGTGGGTGACTTTTACAACCAAAGCCAATACTACCTAGCCAGCTACGCAACTAAGGTCTTCCTATCACCAGATGGTGGGGTTCTTCTTAAAGGCTATAGCGCTTACTCGCTTTACTACAAAACGTTGTTAGAGAAACTAGACGTAAACACGCACGTGTTCCGTGTGGGCACTTATAAGTCAGCTATTGAGCCTTTCATTCGTGATGACATGTCAGACGCAGCGAAAGAGTCCGCTTCTCGTTGGTTAAGCCAACTATGGGGTGCGTACGTTGATGACGTCAGCAACAACCGTCAAATAGACGCTAAGACACTGAACCCAAGCATGGACACCTTCTTGAAAGAACTTGAGTCTGTGGACGGTGACATTGCAAAACTGGCCGAGAAACTTGGCTTAGTGGATGAGCTAGCGACACGCCAGCAAGTTCGACTAGAGCTTGCCGATGTTTTCGGCAGTGACGGCCAAGACAGCTACAACGCGTTTGGTTACTACGAATACCGTACAACCATGCTTCCAAACATGACTAGTGAATCACACGACGTTGCCGTGATTGTAGCGAGCGGCGCAATTATGGATGGCAAGCAACCACGTGGCACCGTTGGCGGCGATACCACAGCAGCCCTACTGCGCCAAGCACGTAACGACGATAAAGTGAAAGCGGTTGTACTTCGTGTCGATAGCCCAGGTGGCAGTGCCTTTGCTTCTGAAGTTATCCGTAATGAAATAGAAGCGATCAAGCAAGCGGGTAAACCGGTTGTTGTGTCGATGTCGAGCCTTGCTGCTTCGGGTGGTTACTGGATCTCGATGGGTGCGGATAAGATCCTAGCTCAGCCAACCACACTAACGGGTTCAATTGGTATCTTCAGTGTTATCACCACCTTCGAAAAAGGGTTGAACGATATTGGTGTTTACACTGATGGCGTTGGCACCTCACCTTTCTCAGGTCTTGGTATTACAACTGGACTTAGCGATGGCGCGAAAGACGCATTCCAAATGGGCATTGAAAACGGATACCGCCGATTCATCAGCCTAGTTGGAGAAAATCGCGGTCTGGAAGTCGATGCTGTCGACAAGATTGCTCAAGGTCGAGTTTGGACAGGTCAAGATGCGATTCAGAAAGGCTTAGTCGATGAGATTGGTGATTTCGATGATGCGGTTGCAGCTGCGGCTTCACTTGCAGAGCTTGAAAGCTACAACATCTACTGGGTTGAAGAGCCACTTTCGGCCACTGAACAATTTATTCAAGAATTTATGAACCAAGTTCAGATGTCGATAGGCCTAGATATTCAATCGATGATACCAAGCAGTTTACAGCCTGTTACTCAGCAGTTAGCTCAAGATAGCCAGCTGTTAGGCAACTTTAACGACCCACAAGGCCGATACGCTTTCTGCTTAAATTGCCAAGTTCAATAAGTTGAGCCAATAACTCAATAACTAAGGGGTGCCTCTGTGTGAGGTGCCTCTTTTTATTGCATGATAATTCGCTATAATCGCCCCCCTGTTCCCTACATCACACTAAGTATTAATCGCCATGGAAAGAAAACACATCTATATCGCGTACACCGGCGGCACAATTGGCATGCAGAAGTCTATTGACCACGGCTATGTTCCTGTCGCAGGTTTCATGGATAAGCAGCTAGCTGGCATGCCTGAATTCCATCGCCCAGAGATGCCTGAGTACACCATTCACGAATACTCTCCATTAATGGACTCTTCAGATATGACGCCACTTGATTGGCAGACTATCGCTGATGACATTCGCGCGAACTACGATAAGTACGATGGTTTCGTTATCCTGCATGGCACAGACACTATGGCTTACACTGCCTCTGCACTGTCTTTCATGCTTGAAAACCTCGGCAAACCTGTGATTGTTACGGGCTCTCAAATCCCACTAGCAGAGCTTCGTTCAGACGGACAAGCAAACCTGCTGAATGCGCTACACATTGCAGCAAACTACCCAATCAACGAAGTGACACTGTTCTTCAACAACAAGTTGATGCGTGGTAATCGCAGCACAAAATCACACGCAGATGGCTTCAATGCGTTTACGTCTCCAAACCTGAATCCTTTGCTAGAAGCGGGTATCAATATCCAACTTAGCAATAATGTAAAAGTAAACGAACAACCTGAAGGTGCTTTCAAGGTTCATAACATTACTCCGCAACCTATCGGCGTAATCACAATGTACCCAGGCATCTCACACGAAGTTATCCGTAACACGCTATTACAACCTGTTAACGCGATGATTCTGCTTACTTTCGGTGTGGGTAACGCACCACAAAACCCAGAACTGCTTCAGCACCTGAAAGATGCCTCAGAGCGCGGTGTTATTGTGGTGAACCTAACTCAATGTTTGGCTGGTAAAGTCAACATGGGTGGTTACGCGACAGGTTGTGCACTAGCAGAAGCGGGCGTGGTGAGTGGTTACGATATGACACCAGAAGCGGCACTGGCGAAATTGCATTATCTATTAAGCCAAAACCTAGGCTACGAAGAAGTGAAGGCTCAGATGCAACAAGTATTGCGCGGTGAGATGAGCTTATAACCTGTTCAAGGATTCACGTTAAAGCCAGTTATTCTATGAAAGTAACGGCGGCTTAACGTGAACTAAATCGTTTTATTGCTTATAAATAAACGAGTTAAACTAAAAGGGGTGGCACATTGCCACCCCTTTGTTGTAATTTAAGCTTAATGATTCGGGTTAACCCTAACAATGTCTTCTTGATCTGACTTAAACTGTTTCTTTAGTTCAGACTTAGATTTAAAGCTAATCTCACCACCAGCTGCAATTGTCATATGTTGAGCTTCAGAGTTATGTTTAGATTGGTATAACATAACCGCTTGCATACACGAGTCGCGCTGTTCTTTTGAGAGCGCCGTACCTTCTGGCCATTTACCCGTTTCAACTGCGTAGGTTAAACGTTCGTAGACCTCGGGTGTCATTGCGCTAAGAAGTTGTTCTGCATCCATGGTAAAGCCTTAGTTTTAACAATTTTCACCAGAAAATAACCCGTAACAGAATTGAGTCAAGAACCTGACCAATAATAAGTGCATCTGATCACAAGTGAAGGAATATGAAAATTATGAAATGGTTGGCGATTAGCCTATTGCCTTTCACTCTGGTTGGGTGTCTTGAAGGGAACAAAAATACCGATCAACTGTGCCAAAGCAATCCGGGTCTTCAGTGTGAACAATTGAACATGAACGATGGGCAATGTCGTGTCGCACGTACCGACCTCATCTGGCATCGATTTGAAGTTCAGAAGCAACCCACCGAAATCAACAAAATTAAAGAATTCGAATTAGTCACTGCCTACAAAAAGTGCCTAGAGCTCGCGGCACAGATCGAAACGATCGATCAATCTAAGCTGCAAGAGCGTCGCTTTACGGCATTAATGCACAGTATTGAAGAGTCAGAACGAATCGTTAGTGAGCTATCTCAATCAGACACACCAGAAACACTCTACTTCTTGTGGTCACAAACTGGTGATACTAATGCAAGACGCAGCTTCTTACAGTTAGAAGGAACTGAAGCATTAAATACGGCGGAGATGCAATATGCTCTAGCGACTTTCTATACCACGAGAGATCATGCCAAGACATTGAAGCTACTCAATAATGCGCTAACCTTGTCGAATAACTCGGTTGTTAATACTGAGATATTTAAGTCCATGGCTAGCATCAATCACAGCTTAGGCCATAGAGAAAAGGCGTACGTATGGGCAATGGTAGCCAAAGACTTTGACGTGCCGATTGCTTCTGAAGCCGAGCTCACGGTGTTGTACCATTTCGACAAGGCAACCTATAAGAAGCTAAATAAAGACGCAGATAACATCGTCGAAGCGATTGAGGATGGAATTTACAGCCCTTCAATCGTCCCGAGTTACTGATCGCTTCATTTATAGTGTTCTTACTTAAGCTTGTTATTCACCTGCTTTCAAATAAAAACAGCTACCTTTTTAGTAGCTGTTTTTATTTGTACTAGAGTTAAATCTGAAACCTTGGGCGTTTCAGCCTTCCTAAATCGACAAATGCGACCTGTAAGGATTAGACAATAGTTACAAGTTATTTCGTACTTTCGTCATTTTTGTTGAAAATTAACGACACTGAATTAACACAGAACCGTTCACCTGTGGTCTTCGGGCCATCTGGAAAAACGTGACCTAAATGGCTATCACAGGCGGTACAACGGATCTCTACACGCTTCATTCCGTGACTTAGATCTTCTATATAGCGTACTGCTTCATCATTCACTGGGGCATCAAAGCTTGGCCAACCACACCCAGAGTCATATTTGTTATCCGACAGAAACAAAGGGCTTTCACAGCATGTGCAGCTATAGACGCCAGTCTTATGGTTGTGCAGTAACTTGCCGCTATATGGGGCTTCAGTACCACGCTCACGACACACTGAAAATTCGTCGTCCGTTAGGCGCTCACGCCAGTATTCATCAGGCTTTATCATATTTCCTCCCTTTTGAATCACGTTAATATCTCTCCACATTCTCAGTTATTATATTTACTTTTTTCTATAAAGGCTTGCATATGAGTCGTTTTGTAGCACATACTTTCTCACCAGGAAACATTGTACATATACACTCATAAGTGAATCATCATTTAGGGGTATTTTACCCAACTGGAAGGGTACAGAGCCACTTGCAATGGTCAATTTTCAACCACTTACACCCAATTGTTAAGAAAAGCGTCGCTTTTTTTTGACATTAAACAAGTTAAGTCGGATTATCTATTGCAGATGTATACTGGATTCTGTAATTTTACTACCAGTTATCTTTAATCAGAAATTAAGTTGTGGAGCAACTACAATGACTATCAAAGTAGGTATTAACGGTTTTGGCCGTATCGGCCGTTTCGTATTCCGCGCAGCTCAAGAGCGTGCAGACATCGAAGTAGTAGGTATTAACGATCTAATCGACGTAGAGTACATGGCATACATGCTTAAGTACGACTCAACTCACGGCCGTTTCAACGGTACTGTTGAAGTTGAAGGCGGTAACCTAATCGTTAACGGTAAAACTGTACGTGTTACAGCTGAGCGTAACCCAGAAGACCTTAAGTGGGATGCTATCGACGTAGACGTAGTTGCTGAAGCAACTGGTCTTTTCCTAACTGACGAGACTGCACGTAAGCACATCACTGCTGGCGCTAAGAAAGTAGTTCTTACTGGTCCTTCTAAAGATGCAACTCCAATGTTCGTAATGGGCGTTAACCAAGCATCTTACGCTGGTCAAGACATCGTTTCTAACGCTTCTTGTACTACTAACTGTCTTGCACCTATCGCTAAAGTACTTAACGATAAGTGGGGCATTGAGTCTGGTCTTATGACTACAGTTCACGCTACTACAGCAACTCAAAAAACTGTAGATGGCCCTTCTGCTAAAGACTGGCGCGGTGGCCGTGGTGCTTCTCAAAACATCATCCCATCTTCAACTGGTGCTGCTAAAGCTGTAGGCGTTGTTCTTCCAGAACTAAACGGCCTTCTAACTGGTATGGCTTTCCGTGTACCAACTGCTAACGTATCTGTAGTTGACCTAACAGTTAACCTAAAAGAAGCTGCATCTTACGAAGAAATTTGTGCTGCAATGAAAGAAGCTTCTGAAGGCGAAATGGCTGGCGTTCTTGGTTACACTGAAGACCAAGTAGTATCACAAGATTTCATCGGTGAAGTTCAAACTTCAGTATTCGATGCTAAAGCTGGTGTTGCTCTAACTGACAAATTCGTTAAAGTTGTATCTTGGTACGACAACGAAATCGGTTACTCAAACAAAGTTCTAGACCTAATCGCTCACATCTCTAAGTAATTTCTTTTTAGAAATCGCTTTAGATAAGCATTAGCAAAGACTGTTTTGAGCAGACTTTGAAAAAGGCGACCTTAGTGTCGCCTTTTTAATGCCTGCTATCTTTTAAACCGCGTCTGTCTAAGCTCATCAAGATAGCCCAAACGCAAAATTCAATTCTAATACTGACTCTGCTTGTTACTCATGAAAACACAAGCATCACTCTAGTCAGCATTTGAATTCAATTTCCTTAGAAGGATCATGTAATGGATTTATCTACTCTACCTGCACTGGCGGTACTTTCTGACAACGTCACTATCGTTGAACACGAAGGTGTAAAACTGGTTCGCGTTATCCACGATAAAGCAAACGCAGCGATTTCACTGTTTGGCGGCCATGTGGTGTCATTCCAACCGCAAGGTCAAGAAGACCTAATTTGGATGAGCCAACAAGCTAAGTTCGATGGTAAAACGGCTCTGCGTGGTGGTATTCCAGTATGTTGGCCTTGGTTTGGTCGCATTGCAGCACCAGCACATGGTTTTGCCCGTTCAAGTGAATGGCAATTGGTTGAACACCGTGAAAGCGAAGCTGGCGTGATTGTTAGCTTAGGTCTGAAGCCAAGCGAAGAGACGCTAGCAGTATGGCCTCATCAGTTTGATGCTCGCTTGAATGTTGAGATCGGCGAACAACTAAAAGTAACGCTGGACGTGAAGAACACTGATTCTCAGCCATGGACTTTCTCTGGTGCACTACACACTTACCTAAACGTTGGCGATATCCACAACACAACCACCACTGGTATGGGTGCTGAGTACATTGATAGCCTGCAAGGTGGCAAGATCTGCCAAGGTGGATCTGAACTGGTACTGACCGACACGATTGACCGCGTTTACACGCAACCAGAAGCGCAAATCTTTGTTGCTGACAAGAAGCTGGATCGCACGCTAACAGTTGAAAACCACGGTCATAACTCTGCAGTACTGTGGAACCCGTGGGCAGAAGGCGCTGCAAGTATGGGCGACATGCAAGACGACGGTTACCTAACCATGCTATGTGTTGAATCAACACTGCACGCACCAAGCCTAGAAGCCGGTAAAACGCTCCGGCCGGGTGAAAACCACCAACTGATCACTGTGATTAGTGCCCAATAACCGTATAAATACAGTTATAAAAACGATTTTTGAGCGGCTTTATGTCGCTCTTTTACTTTTTGGTTTTAGCTCGTTACACTTGCGCTGTCTATTCTCCTTTAGAGGTCTCCATGACTTACCAATGCCCTTTGTGTCACCAACCTTTATCTCAAAACGATCGTACGTTTAAGTGTGAAAAGAACCATCAGTTCGACCTAGCGAAAGAAGGCTACGTCAATTTGATGCCTGCGCACCACAAACGCTCAAAAGATCCAGGTGACAACAAAGAGATGATGCAGGCACGTCGTCGCTTCCTTGAAGGTAACCACTATGACCCAATGCGCCAAGCGGTGGTGACGTTGTGTTCTCGCTATCTACCAGAAGAGACGCCTAGCCTATTGGATATTGGTTGTGGCGAAGGTTATTACACCAACGAAATTGCTGTGAATCTTCAAGAAAAGAAAGGGGCTACTTTTGGCCTAGACATTTCTAAGATTGCTATCAAATACGCCGCTAAACGCTACCCTGCTGTCGACTTCTCAGTTGCATCAAGCCATCGCCTACCCTTTGCTGAAAACAGCTTAGACGGAATTCTACGCATTTACGCGCCTTGCAAGGCTGAAGAGTTACAACGCACCATCAAAGATAATGGTGTGGTGATCACCGTGACACCAGCTAGCCGACACCTGTATCAACTGCGTGATGCAATTTATGATGGCGTTCGCTTGCACGACGAAGATCCAGAAGTGATCGAAGGTTTTACGCTTGAGCATCAAGAGCAACTAAACTATATGATGGAACTATCGGGGTCAGATGCATTCGACCTGCTACAGATGACGCCGTTTGCTTGGAAGGCGAGTGAAGAGTTTAAACTACAACTCACCGAGGCAGAGCAATTCAACTGTGAAGCTGACTTTATGCTGCGAGTGTACCGCAAACAAATTTAATTGATATTGATTATCGTTTGCATTGAAATCTTATCTTGCCTCCTTTAGTATGCGTGTTCTTCAAGGAGGCATTTCATGCAACGTATTATTCTTATCGGATTAGCTACTCTTCTCACGGCTTGTGCTAGTCAACCTGCAAAAGACACTTCTCAAAAAGTGGCTCAAACGGAATCCGTTTCCACATTCTATGACTACCAGTTCGCTTCTCCACAAGGCGAAACACTTTCTCTCGATGCATTACCCGAGCAGCTGATTGACGCTGATGTGGTTCTAATTGGCGAATGGCACACGCATTCTGCCATTCACCGCTTCCAAACCGACTTCTTAAAAGCGCGCCGCAACGCAACATCAAACATTGCGCTTTCAATGGAACAGTTCACTCGAGAGCACCAAGCCACACTTGACCAATACTTAAACGGCGAAATTGGCGAACAAATTCTCATGTCTCAAGCGGCAGCTTGGCCAAATTACGAAAGTGATTACCGCGCGTTAGTTGAGTTCGCAAAAGCCAACGACGTCGATGTTATTGCGGCAAATGCACCAAAGCCATTCGTGCAGTGTATTGGCCGTAAAGGATTGCCTTACCTAGACCAATTATCGACCGAGCAACGCCAATGGATTGCTGCCGAAGTGGATACTGGCGATAGCCCTTACAAAGAAAAGTTCATGGCTTCTATGCATCACGGTACGCCAGAGCAAACAGAAAAGCAGTTTTCCGCTCAGGTTACCTGGGACGAAACCATGGCTGAGTCGATTGTGGATTACCTAGCATCAAACCCTGATAAACAAGTGATTCACGTGGCTGGCAAGTTCCACACCGAGGGTGGTTTAGGGACGGCGGCATCAATTCTACGTCGTAACCCTGATTTAAAAATCGCCATCATCAGCCCGGTTGAAGCGATCTCATCGGATAGCGGTGATTATCAGCTTGAAGTGCTTTCGCCGCCGGCTCGCTTTGTAAAGAAAGAGAACCGAATGAAGGCATACAAGCATCTGTCAAAACGTAGCGCTAGCCTAGAGTGTGAGTAGGATCTGTTGATCCACTCTTCTAAGCTAAAGAGTCGATGGGCTAATCCTAGATAATTAGCCCATCGTCACAACTTGATCACGTTCCCGTCATTCATCCTAACTCTATCTAAAATCAAACATTCTTATCGGCACAAGACTTGCTTAGTAAATAGACGATTTAACCAAGCAGACGAAAATGTAATGTGCGAATAAAAAAACATCACTATCGATGATTAATTGCACAAGTTTTTCACACCTCTGCCGATACTATATTTAAGGATAGGTAAGGAGAGCTATATGACGCCAGTAGGAACGAGTAATACTCAGCTGTATTCGCCTTCGCAGATGAACGCTAAGAGTTCAGCTAACGAAGCTGAAAAGCCTACACCGCTTAAGGTTGAGCAAAATACGGTTAGGCTTTCTGATGAAGGCAAAGCACTCTTATCTGCCCTAAAAGAAATTGATAAAGAAGCGAAGAAAGTCGAAGCAGAAAACGCGACAGTTACCGATAAAGTTGAGTCATTCGCTCATGGTGCCTTGGGTATGGATCACCCAGATAAGATTGAAGAAGAAGATGATGGTTCTTATTCAGCGGGGCAATACCTGTCCGCAGCGGCAACCGTAGGCGGTATTCTTCTCGCACTCATTTAGCCTTGCCAACCTATCGCATTCTCTAGAATAAAAGCGATTTATCGTTACGACAATAGACCCGATTAGGTCTAAAAAACGAGTTCATTCCATAATTCCGCTCTCATTTTAATGGAATAATACTCGTGAAAAACACTTTTGAGCTTATCGATAAGCCAACCTTTTTTGGTGCTATAGCACTCCTACTCACGATAGTTTTCCCGCTCATTTTGTTCCCTGCACAGGGCGCAGACTGGATTGCGGTTGCGAAAACATTCATGACTGATCAACTCGGATTCCTGTATCTTGCTCTAGGTCTCGCAGCCTGTGCATTTATGGTGTACGTAGTATTCAGTGATATGGGACAAATTAAACTGGGCGAAGCTGATGAAGAGCCTGAGTTTAAAACTGCATCATGGGCTGCCATGCTATTTTGTGGCGGTATCGGTGCAAGTATCTTGTATTGGGGCTGTATTGAGTGGGCTTACTACTACCAATCACCGCCTTTCCAACTAGAACCTGGCAGTGAAGAAGCAGTACGCTGGGCTGCGACCTACGGCCTATTCCACTGGGGACCAATCGCATGGTCTATCTACCTAATCCCGGCAATTCCTATCGCTTACTTCTTCTACGTACGTAAACAACCTGTTCTAAAGATTTCAAGCGCATTAATGCCTGTTCTTGGTGAACACCGTAGTAAAGGCGTACCAGGAAAGATCGTTGATATCCTATTCATTTTCGGTCTATTAGGCGGCGCTGCAACAACATTAGGTTTAGCCGCTCCTCTGATCACTGAAGGTCTAAATCATCTATTTGGTCTACCTAAAAATAACCTAACGCAAGTGATGGTGCTTTTAGTGTGTACTGCGATTTTTGCTTACTCATCTTATGCTGGATTGGAAAAAGGCATCAAGATCCTAAGTAACATCAACTTCTGGGGTGCGATGGGTCTACTGGCTTTCGTTCTGATCGCGGGTCCAACAATCTTCATGTTAGAAACAGGCTTAGACTCAATTGGTCGTCTACTGTCTAACTTCTTCGTGATGGCAACGTGGGCTGAACCATTTGGTGGTTACGGTACATTCGAAAACACTCACTTCCCACAAGACTGGACGATTTTCTACTGGGCATGGTGGCTAGTATTTGCACCGAGTATGGGTCTGTTTGTTGCGCGTATCTCTCGCGGCAGAACCATCAAACAAATGGTGTCAGGGTCGATCTTCTTTGGTTCTCTAGGTTGTTTCCTGTTCTTCATGATCTTAGGTAACTACGGCCTATCACTGCAGCTTTCTGGTGAGCTAGATGTCGTTGCCATTTTGAATGCGGAAGGCGCAACCAAAGCTATCTTCTCGATGCTTGCACAATTGCCAATGAGCACGCTGGTTATCGCTGTATTTACAATGCTGTGTATCATTTTCACGGCAACAACATTTGACTCTATCTCATACATCCTAGCGTCTGTTGTACAAAATAACGTGACCGAAGAGCCAATGCGCTGGAACCGTATGTTCTGGGCATTTACTCTGTCGTTCTTACCAACGATTCTAATGTTCTTAGGCGGTCTAAGTACGCTACAAACGGCGGCGATTGTTGGTGGCTTACCACTGCTTGCTATCTCTGTGATGCTGATGATTTCAGCGGTTCGTGCGACTAACCTCGACCTACGCCATCAAGATGCGTATATCGAGCCAACGATCAACATCGAAGAACTGCCAGACATGGACCCTTGGTCTGCTGAAGGTATGGCGTTGGCTCAGTTTGAGAAAGAAAGAGATGCAGCACAAGAAGCCGCAGAACTTGAGCGTGTTGCTTACACAGAACTTGCCGCAGTGAAGAAAGAAATTCGCGCTTATGTGTTAGAACAAGGTTCACAAATGGAAACTCACGAGTTACCAGAGAACCTACAACAAGCACTTGAGCAGGCCGAGAGTAATCTTAGTGCCGCACAAGCGAAAAAGATCGAGTTATCTGAGCAAGCTCAGAATGCTCGTATCACGTTCAATCAGGTGGTTGCAGACTTACCGCTTGCTTGACATTAGCCATGACACAGTCCATTGATTTGGACCCTCCTAAATACGACAAAGGCTCACAGAAATGTGAGCCTTTTTTTTATTCGGGTGATTGACTAGTCTTCGTTAACTAGCGGTTCGGGTGGTTCAAGATGTGATCTTCCCAATCGACAACATCGATTTCGTATACCACTTTGTTACGAACGCTTTCACCTGCTGCATGCATCTCTGTTTTTGATCCGGTGATCAACGGGTGCCATTCAGGAATCGGCTTAGATTCTGATAAAAGGCGGTAAGCACAAGTGTCTGGTAGCCAGTGAAACTCATCGATCTTGTCACGAGTCAGCTTCAAACACTCTTCACCTGAAGTGAAGCGGTTCGGGTAATCTTTACACGAACATGTTTTGTCGTTTAACCAGCTACACGCCACATTGGTGTAGTAAACTTCATCGCTATCTTCATCCATTAGTTTATGTAGGCAGCACTTACCACAACCGTCGCAAAGTGATTCCCACTCATTCTCGGTCATCTGTTCTAATGTCTTTTCTTGCCAAAATGGATTCGTCATAGGATTACTTCTTACTCTTTTACTGGGGTGCGTGTTATACCGCTAGCCCATAAAAAGTTCAAGGATAATAATTGTTCATTCTTTGATTCAATCAACAGCTGTCACTCTCATCATTTTTTGCTACTATCGCGCACCCTGTTATTTAGTGAGTTTAATTTGATGGAATGTCGCCTAGGTTGTGGAGCATGCTGTATCGCTCCAAGTATTACATCTGCTATTCCTGGAATGCCTAATGGTAAGCCTGCTGGGGTACGCTGCATCCAATTAAATGAGCAAGATCTCTGCAAATTATTTGGTCAACCTTCACGCCCGAAGGTATGTCACCAATTCAAAGCTTGCCCTGTCATTTGTGGTAAAACCGACCAAGAAGCCCTTGATAACCTGATCGAGTTAGAAGCTATTACCTAAGCGGTATTAGCCCTTTTCTATATCCCAGCAATTTCTTTTCCTACTCATACTTTGCTTTAGGTTATAGGTGCTTATGAGGCCTCAATAGTCTTTCAAACAATACTGACTACCTCGCTATGAGTAATAACCGTTTCAGGAAACTCTCGGCGAAATAAAGCCATCGATAAGACATCACAAATCAATGAGGCCTTTATTCTCGTACCCATAAACCAACCAATAACTTGCCTTGAATAAAGGTCAATAATGGCAACTAATTATAGCCAATATTTGTTTGTAGCTACGTCGGTGATATCTCCTGCCCATTTTTAAATTAGCAGTCGTTGCACTGAAGACCTGAGCGAGCAAGGCCGTAACTACGGGTATTCAGTTCAGGTCAAGAAGTGGACAATATCTTATAAACTTGAAGTACTATGTGTATATCATCAGGTAGCGTTTTTATTTACTTTGTTGTCAGCCAATATATTGGATAATATGGCAATAATACATTATGGAAGGAAAATGTGATGAGTAAAAAAATGACCATGGCGGAGATTTCAAGACAGCTTGGAATTTCAACAATGACCGTGTCACGTTACTTTAATGACGGTTATGTCTCGGCTGAAAATCGCCTTAAAATTGATGCTATCGTCAAAGAAAATCATTATACCCCTAATATATTTGCTCGTTCCATTCGTAGCCAATCTAATATTATTGGTTTCGTTGCTCCTCGCATTGAGTCATATACAACTAGTTTAGTAATTAAAGGGGCACTGGCGGCTGCCAATGAATCACAAGTACGAATGCTTTTTCATGCCTCAGGGTTTAACCATGAGTCAGAATGCCAAGCTGTGAGAGAGTTTAATGGCTTAAATGCATTGGGCACTATTATTATTGCTTCAAAGCACAGTGTCGAAGAGACGTTTTATCAAACCTTAGACAATGTGTTATTTATTGGTAAAAACACCCCCCACCATTGCTGTTTATATTACCCCGACCATGCTGCAATTAAAGCACTCGTTTCCCAAACCATCACTCAGTTAAAACAACAGCAGGCACCGCTGGCAGCCGTACATTATATTTATGATGAGCGTATGCTTTCCAGCCGTACTAAGTTGATGCAAGCCACCATTACTGACACCGTCCCTGAGTTGAATTTTTCACTACAAGCTCTAGCCAACTCGGAGGACAAAGCCGGCTACCAGGCAATTCAATTACAGCCTAATCATGTCTACTTTTGTGCCACCGATAATATTGCTATTCGTTTATATCGTCGCGCCAAAGAACAGCAACTCAAGATTGGTCATAACTTATGGATTGTAGGCATGGGTGACTATGACTACAGCGATTTGTTAGTCCCAAGCCTGACTACTGTCGCTTTTAACTACTATCAAGTGGGCTACCAAGCTGTCAAAAAATTGCTCAAGCGCGATTTCAGTTCCGTTGAAGGCACATTCGACATAAGAATGAGAGAAAGTTCACAGTTTCTCTGAAATTGTATTGAGTCCAAATAGGTTCCATTTAACACTATGTGTTAACGATAACACACATAGTATAACCGATGACACTCGCTAATAATCTACACTCAAAACCACTCGCGTGGTGGAAGAAAGCAACTGCCTACCAAATTTATCCCCGTAGTTTTTATGATACAAACCAGGACGGTATTGGTGACATCAATGGGATCATTGCTAAGCTAGATTATCTTGCTGATTTGGGCATTGATTTAATATGGATCTGCCCATTCTACGCATCACCGAATGATGATAACGGTTACGATATCAGTGACTATCAAGCGATTCATCCTGACTTTGGAACCCTTGAGGATGTGGATAAATTAATCACTGCTGCTCATGAACGTGGCATTCGCATTATTATGGATTTAGTGATAAACCACACTAGCGATGAGCATCCATGGTTCATCGAATCGCGAGATAACAAAGATAGCCCTAAGCGTGATTGGTATATTTGGCGTGATGGTTGTGAGCCTACAGCTGAAAAGCCGACTTGCGAACCAAATAACTGGGAAAGTATTTTTCATGGTAGTGCATGGGAATATGATGACAAAACTGCACAATATTATTTGCACCTATTTTCTAAAAAACAGCCAGATCTTAATTGGGAAAACCCTGAAGTTAAACAAGCACTATTTAAAATGATTCATTGGTGGTTGGAACGAGGTATTGATGGTTTCCGTGTCGATGCAATTAGCCATATTCAAAAACAAGCTGGTTTACCCTCTTTACCCAATCCAAAGGGTGAAAACTATGTCTCTTCATTCGATTATCATATGAATGTGGCAGGGATTGAAAAACATCTGTATGAGTTAAAAGAGCAGGCGTTTTCGCCTTTTGATATCGTGACCGTTGGTGAGGCCAATGGGGTGACGGCCGACAACGCATTGCCTTGGGTTGCTGAAGCGACCGAGCACGATCAAGGTGGTGTTTTTAACATGATTTTTCAGTTTGAACACATGAAGCTATGGTCGGAAGAACAAAGCAACGAGAATTTCGATCTCGTGGCGTTCAAACGCATTTTATCGCGTTGGCAAGATGCCTTAGAAGGTAAAGGCTGGAATGCGCTTTATTTAGAAAACCACGATCAAGCTCGTAGTATTGATACTTTTGCCGATCCTAACTCTAGGTATGCCAGTGCTACCGCGTTAGCGAGTTGTTATTTCTTGATGAAAGGGACTCCATTTATTTATCAGGGCCAAGAGATTGGTATGGTAAATCATCAGTTTACTTCTCTTGACGAATTTAACGATGTATCTGCGAGAAATTTAATTCAAAAGCTATCGCAACAAGGTCAGAGCGATGCCGATATCTTAGCCTTGTTAAATCAAGTATCCCGCGACCACAGTCGCTTGCCAATGCAATGGAATGACCAGGATTTTGCCGGTTTTTCTGAGGTGCAACCTTGGTTCTCGGTGAATCAACAGTATGCAGATATCAATGTTGAGCAACAACAGCAAGATCCAAATTCGATCTTAGGTTTCTATAAGCAGTTGATTGCTTTGCGTAAGTCACATGAAAGCTTAGTGGTTGGCCGTTATCAATTACTGCTAGCTAACGATCCTAATATCTATGTTTATCAACGTGTTGCTCAAGATATGACATGGACCATTATTACCAATTTAAGTCCACAAGAGAGCGTTGTTGATATCGACTGCACCCAATTAGGCGAGTTAATGCTTGATAATCAGAATATTAACAATGAACACGTTCGCTCAGATTTTATAACAACGCAAATAGCCCCCGCTTATGCCGCGTATATATTTGCAAGAAAGTACTAAATTATATTTATGGCTAGGCGCTGATAACGTTAGCCTGTATTTAAATCAAGGAACTATTTATGAGTAAGTTACTATCGTTTGATTTTTGGCAACGATTTGGGAAGTCCCTTATCGTTGTTATCGCGGTGATGCCTGCCGCTGGTATCATGATATCACTAGGTAAAGTGGTCGCAATGTATGCGGGTGGGTTTGGTGCCATTGAAACACTAGGCGCTATAATGGAAAACATAGGTTGGGGGATCATTGTTAACCTTCACCTATTATTTGCGGTCGCGATTGGTGGCTCGTGGGCAAAAGAGCGTGCAGGTGGCGCATTTGCCGCGCTAATTGCCTTCATCTTAATCAACCGTATCACTGGGGTTATATTGGGCGTGGATAACGCTATGCTCAGTGACCCAGAAGCGGTTGTGATGAGCCTATTTGGTTCTGAGTTACCTGTCTCTCAATTCTTCACGAATATTTTGGGTGCTCCTGCCCTAAATATGGGTGTGTTTATCGGTATTATGTCTGGCTATTTAGGTGCCAACTTATTTAACCGCTATCATGACTTCGCTCGCTTACCTCAGGCATTAGCATTTTTCAACGGTAAGCGTTTTGTACCTTTTGTTGTTATTTTCTATTCGCTGATTATTGCGTTTGGTTTATCTGTAATATGGCCTTTAATTCAAGGTGCGCTTAATGATTTTGGTCAATGGATTGCTACCTCTAAAGACACTGCGCCGATCACTGCTCCTTTCTTGTATGGTACGTTAGAGCGTTTATTACTGCCATTTGGTTTACACCACACTTTAACTATTCCAATGAATTACACCGAGTTGGGTGGTACTTATGAGCTTTTGACTGGGATGAATGCGGGCTCAAGTGTTTATGGTCAAGATCCATTATGGCTTGCTTGGGTCAGCGATTTAAATAATCTTAAATTAAGCGATCCGACAACTTACCAACACCTGTTAGATACGGTGCACCCAGCACGCTTTAAAGCAGGCCAAGTTATTATCGCAGCCTCTTCATTGATTGGTATTGGACTTGCGATGTATCAATGTGTTGATAGTGATAAGCGCGCACAATATAAGCCAATGTTCTTATCTGCCTGTCTTGCTGTGTTATTAACCGGTGTGACTGAGCCTATTGAATTCATGTTTATGTTTATCGCTCCCGTTTTGTATGTTGCACATGCTGTGTTAACAGGAGTTGCATTTGCGTTGGTCGATGTGATGGACCTACGTGTACATGCCTTTGGTTTGATTGAGTTACTCACTCGTATACCTATGATGGTTTCAGCGGGCATCGGTGGTGATCTGGTTCGCTTTGCATTAGTTTCTATTGTTTTCTTTGTGGTTAACTATGGATTGTTCCGCTTCCTAATCGTGAAATTGAAGTTACCAACACCGGGTCGTATGGGTAACTACCTGGATGAAAGCTCAGAATCGATGTCAGAAGATGAGAAGATGAACATTATTATTCAGAATTTAGGTGGCCGTGCCAATATTGCTGAGATTGATGCTTGTATGACTCGCTTGCGTATTACAGTTAATGATCCGAAGTTGGTTGCTGAATATGCGTCATGGAAGCCGACAGGGGCTCTTGGTGCTGTGATTAAAGAACAGGGTGTACAAGTTATTTATGGCCCTGGGGTGGATGTTATTAAATCTAAGTTAATAGAGAAATATTCAGCACAACCTGCGTAATTCTTTTTAGATCAAATAACCTCGAGAAACGCAGCCTTGCGCTGCGTTTTATCTCACTAGAATAAATAAGTGAATAATAATGAAGTTAATGACACTAAATACCCACAGTTGGCAAGAAGAAAAACAGCTAGAAAAGTTAGATGTGGTCGCGCAAGCCATTATCGAGCAAGGGTGCGATGTGGTTGCATTACAGGAAGTGAATCAACATCAAGATAGCCCGGCCGTTGATGCCAATATATTAACCAATCACACTGTGTTGGCGAATAACTATGGTTATTTATTACAGAAAAAACTCATGGAATACGGTCATCACTACCAACTTACGTGGGATTTCGTTCATCAAAGTTATGAAGTATATCAAGAGGGGCTCTCATTTTTAACGCGACTACCGATTGTCGAACATGAGGTCATTGATTTAAGTGATAGCTATGATGTGAGCTTTTGGAAACATCGGCGAGCAGTGCGTATTAAAGTGACCTCTCAACAGGGTGATTTTAATCTTTATAATTGTCATTGTGGCTGGTGGAATGACTCAGAGAACTCATTTGAGGATCAGTTCGACCGAATCAAGGCAACTTTACCAACAGAGTTGAGCTTTCTATTAGGCGATTTCAACAACCCAAGCCATATACGTAATGAAGGCTATGATTACGTATTACAACGCGGTTTGATGGATTGTTATGAAGTTGCTGAAATCAAAGGTGATGGAACCACTGTCATTAAAAACATTGATGGTTGGGAGCAAAATAGCCAAGCGCTACGCATTGATTTAGTACTTAGTAATCAGCCTGTAGTGGTAAAGCAGCATAAGGTGATTTTTAATCACGATTTTTATCCGGTTGTATCAGATCACTTTGGGGTGTTGGTAGAAGTAGAACTTACTTAATTTTTATCAACTCATCGTAGTTTAAATAAAAAGAATACTGACACAAATACGGCTAATTATCAGGTCACTCTTACTTGCTAAAACAGCGATAGAATACGACTGACCTTAACGATCTTTAGTGCGAGTTCGAAGTGATTACATAAGATTCTCTGTTCTTTCTTTCAACTATATACACAAGATTTCACACTTCTGCGAAATCTAAACTATCTTGTTGATACTGGTACAGATTAATAAGGATCGTTATGAATAGGTATATTGCAGAAATGTTCGGTACATTTTGGTTGGTGTTAGGGGGTTGTGGTAGTGCCGTCTTGGCCGCTGCTTTTCCCGATGTAGGTATCGGCTTACTCGGGGTTTCCCTCGCGTTTGGTTTAACCGTACTCACCATGGCTTTTGCTATTGGCCATATATCCGGCTGTCATCTCAACCCTGCTGTTACAATAGGTCTTTGGAGCGGTGGTCGCTTTGATGCCAAAGACGTCGCACCTTATATTATTGCCCAGGTCATTGGCGGTATTATCGCGGGTGGTGTGTTATTCGTGATTGCTTCAGGCCAAGCAGGCTTTGACGCTGCGGTATCTGGCTTTGCTTCAAATGGTTACGGTGAACACTCACCGGGCGGCTATTCACTTACCGCTGCACTGGTCTGTGAAGTGGTCATGACCATGGTATTCCTATTCGTGATCATGGGCGCAACTGATTCAAAAGCGCCTGCTGGGTTTGCACCCATTGCGATTGGTCTCTGTTTGACCTTGATTCACCTTATCAGTATTCCTGTAACCAACACCTCTGTGAACCCTGCTCGAAGTACCGGCGTGGCTGTATTTGTCGGTGATTGGGCCGTTTCGCAATTGTGGCTATTCTGGGTTGCACCGATTATTGGTGCCGTGATTGGCGCGATGATATACAAAGCGGTGAGAGGTTCAGATTAAGCGCTGAAAAACGTCTAAAGCAATAAAAGAAAAAGCCGCTTAGTGATGCTTCACCAAGCGGCTTTTTTAGATCTTATGACGACCGAGTAAGGAGTGCGAAAGCGTGGTGCCATCCACCAGCTCTAGCTCACCACCAACGGGAACACCATGAGCGATACGGCTAGCGTTCACTTCATGGGCATTACATAGCTCAGCAATGTAGTGCGCTGTCGCTTCCCCTTCAACTGTTGGGTTAGTCGCTAGGATTACTTCAGAGATATCACCACGACGCAGGCGGTAGTCCAAAACATCGAGACCGATGTCACTTGGACCAATACCATCAAGTGGTGAAAGGTGGCCCATCAATACAAAGTAACGGCCTGAATATTGGCCAGTCGCTTCTATTGCTGCAATGTCTGCAGGGCTTTCTACTACACAGATTTGACCATTTTCCTGACGTTTAGGATTGGTACAAATGTGGCAAGTATCTTCTTCAGTAAAAGTACGGCACTCATTACAGTGACCAATTTCGGTCATTGCTTGGCTAAGAGCTTCAGCCAATTGTAGGCCGCCTTTTCTATCGCGCTGTAACAAATGAAAGGCCATACGCTGCGCCGACTTGGGGCCAACCCCAGGTAGACAACGTAAGGCCTCCATCAAATGCTCCAGCATATGACTGGTACGCATATTTAACCGTTCTAATGTTCAAGTAATAGCCTGTTCAACACAAACCACCACCTGAATTAACCTTTAAGAATAAGTTACTTAGAAAGGCATCTTCATACCTGGTGGAAGTTGCATTCCGCCAGTTACGCTAGCCATTTTCTCTTTTTGAGTTTCTTCAACGCGACGAGCCGCATCGTTGAAAGCAGCAGCGATAAGATCTTCAAGCATCTCTTTATCGTCTTCCATTAGGCTTTCATCGATATCAACACGGCGAACGCTGTGGCTACCAGTGATCGTTACTTTTACAAGGCCAGCACCTGACTCACCTGTAACTTCCATATTTGCGATTTCTTCTTGAAGCTTTTGCATGCGCTCTTGCATTTGCTGGGCTTGCTTCATCATGTTGCCCATACCGCCTTTACCAAACATGTTAATACTCTCTGGTCTAATTGGTTTATTAAAATTAATTAAGCTATACGAGCTTAAATGGGGGTTAAAACAGTGTGATTCAACCCCTCGATGTTCAGTTCTCAGATTTGCTTATCTGGGATGATATGCCGGTCACTAAACAAGAAAACGTTCTAGATAGGACGAACGCTGTCTCTGTCGAGTTCAGCGGCAAAACGTCTTTCAATGAACTGTACGTTGGCATCGTTTTCTAAAGCGGTAAACGCGTCTTTCAACTTACCTTGGTACAACCTTTCTCGTAATTCTAGCGGCGTTTCTCCACCATCACCGATTTCAACACTCAAATGACACTCTTCTCCAAGCACAGTATTGAGAGACTGCAATAATTCACTCTGTGCACGGTCCGTATTCAAGTGAGCTTGGCTCGCTCTTAACGTTAAAGTGATTGATGTGTCGTTTTTAGCAAACACTGAGTTCAATGCTAACTGTTCAACAAGCTTGGCTGTCTCTAGCTTTTGAATCGTGGCGGACCATTCATCTTGAGCAATCGACTCTTGAAGCAATTTGTCGACCATTTCTGGTGTCTTAATATGCTCTAACGCACGCTTGATCTGAGTAGGTGTAAGCTCTTTGCTCACCTCTTTCACTACAGGTTTAGACGGTTTCCAGCGATAAGGTTCATTATCGTTGGTCACATTTTCTGTCGAAGAGGCTGATAAAGAAGCTGGCGACACCCGCTCAGAACCACCGTGTTGCTGAGCAACTCGATCAAGTACTGAAGTTTTAGCTGGTGTCGCTTTAGCCTTTTTTGGCGCCGAGCCTTTGTTTTCTGTTGCCGCGCTGCCTCTACGTTGAGAACGTAATTGGTGGCGTAAACCACTCACAGGCGAAGTTGCACGCGCCGGCTGCTCTTGCGGAGCAGAAGGTGCAACGCTTGGCTGTTGAACCGGGCTCTGGTTTTGATAATTCGTTTGTTGCTGCTGAGGCTGATCTGCACCGTAGCTTGGACGCTCATCATAAGCAGGAGGCGCGTCATACTGGCTATGCGGGTAATCCTGTTCTGGATAACCTTGGTTACCTGAATGATCAGCGTAACCTTGCGAATCTGAATACTGTGCTGGATTCTGCTGCGGAGCCTGTTGCACCGGTTGCTGCTGCATAGCTTGCTGTTGAGGCGCCTGTTGTTGCATCTGAGGCTGTCTCGGAGCTGCCATTGGCGCAGGTTGACTCACTGACTGAGCAACGTTCTGAGCTTGAGCTGCTGGAACTGGCGCTGGGCTTGCCGACTGAGTCGAGATTGCAGTAGCAACCGCTTGTTCAGCAGGTCTAAAGGCCAACATGCGTAAAACTACCATCTCAATACCAACACGAGCAGTTGGCGATAACGGTAAGTCTTCACGACCTTTCAATACGATCTGGTAGTAAAGCTGAATGTCTTGAGGGCTTAGTGCCTTACTCAACAGTTCAAGCTTCTCAGCGTCAGGCTGTGCCTTATCTAGTGTAGATGGCAAAGCTTGGAACATCGCAAGACGATGCAGTTGAGTCGCAAGCTGATTCAGCAAACCGTCCCACTCAACACCGTTCTCAGCAAGGCTTTGGATACACGCCATCGCTTGTTGCGGCTGCTTACTGCTAATCGCTTCAAGCAAGTGGATAGCTTGGTCGGTATCCAGTGTCCCAAGCATATGAGCAACAGTATCTGTTACGACATTGCCGTTACCTAATGCGATAGCTTGGTCTGTAAGGCTTAGTGCATCACGCATACTGCCATCAGCAGCATGAGCAATCATTCCAAGCGCACGAGACTCAGACGTCACATCTTCTTGTTCAAGAATATGATCGAGCTGCTCGTGAATATTATCAACGCTGATCGGCTTAAGGTGGAACTGCAAACAACGCGACAAGATAGTCACTGGAAGCTTCTGTGGATCCGTTGTTGCGAGCAAGAATTTCACATACTCAGGCGGCTCTTCTAAGGTCTTTAGAAGCGCATTAAAGCTGTGCCTAGAAAGCATGTGGACTTCATCGATTAGGTAAACCTTGAAGCGACCACGTGCAGGCTTGTACTGAACATTGTCCAGAAGCTCGCGGGTATCTTCTACCTTAGTACGTGATGCCGCATCAATCTCAAGTAGGTCAACAAAGCGACCTTCATCGATTTCTTTACAGGTTGCACATTCACCACAAGGTGTTGAGGTAATGCCTGTTTCACAGTTGAGCCCTTTAGCAAACAAACGGCCGATGGTCGTTTTACCGACACCTCGTGTACCGCTGAACAGGTATGCATGGTGCAACCTGTTCTGGCTAAGGGCATTCTCTAATGCTGTTAAAACATGGGCTTGACCAACCACTTCTTTGAATTTGGTTGGTCGCCATTTTCGCGCTAACGCAAGATAGCTCATGAATAATTCCGAAAAGGATTAGTGACCGTCGAATTCGCAGATGCTAAACACTTCTAGACCTAAGCCTTGTAAGCGCTTGTCACCACCGATTTCTGGAAGGTTAATAACAAATGCAGCGTGTTCTACCACACCACCAAGCTGACGAATCAACTTTGTTGTTGCTTCAATCGTACCGCCCGTTGCTAGCAAATCATCAACCATCAACACTTTATCGCCTTCAACGATAGCATCAGTATGGATTTCTAGAGTGTCGGTGCCGTACTCAAGCTCATAAGATTGTGCCACAGTTTGACGAGGCAGCTTGCCCGGCTTACGAACAGGAATGAAGCCAACACCTAGCTCAAGTGCCAAAGGCGCACCAAATAGGAAACCACGAGCTTCAGTACCAACGATCTTAGTAAAGCCCATGTCCTTGTATGTTTCCGCTAGCAGGTCGATAGTCGCTTTGTAAGCTACTGGATCTTCCATCAAGCTTGTTACGTCACGGAACAAAATACCCGCTTTAGGGTAATCAGGAATGCTTTTGATGCTTGCTTTGATCAGAGAGATTTTTTCTGTGTTCATAATCTTATGCACTTCATTAGGCCGCTTTCCAAACTCTCGTTAACGAATCAAACATCAACGCTCGGAATTAAGGAAAGGTACGATTGGTATTCATTGCAACGAGAGTCATAACTCTGATTGCTGAAATAATAAACGCCCGCTATACAAGCAGGCACACTGGCTTAATGGTAGTGATTTTCTTTGCTGTCAGCAACCAACTCATGGGTTGGAAGTCGCATAAACCATGTGAGAAGAATAACAAGTACACAAATTAGGAAAGCCTTGACCCAAATGATAGGGGCAAAGTAGATGGATAACGCAAAACTCAACAAGATAAAGAATACGCCACGCGTTTTAACTTGTTTGGTGACGGCACCGTGTTGATACCAATTGTTCAGCAAAGGACCCAGCGTTTTGTGCTCATGCATCCATTTATGAACTTTCGGATTGCTTCGCATGAAGCATGCGCTGGCAAGAAGGAGAAAAGGAGTGGTTGGCAGAACGGGCAAAACTATCCCTAGAACTGCGAGAAATATACAAAGGCCACCAGCAATATTGAGGCTTAAAACTCGAACGCTAATTGTGGCCTCCTTGAGTTAGCTATCACCAATCGGCGACGACAGCTTAACTAGAATGTTGCGTAACCATTGAATACGCGGATCAACGTAAGTGTTGCTGGTAGCAATGGAATCATTAAAAATGCGGCTAAAAATCCTAAAAAGTAGAATACATTAAACGGGTCTTGAAAGTCTTTGTTATCTGCCATGATTGCTTCTTGTTTTTGTTAGTGAAGGTAAGTATCCGGCGAACCAAACCCGCTTTGCTAAATCGACATTTAACAAAAAAGGCATAGCCACACCATTTGCGCAACTATACCTTAATCAATTATTCACAAAAACCGAGGAAATATAGGGTTAATCAGTAGACCCTTGGTGTATGTCTAAACTAAAACTTGCCGCTCCAAGTAGGCTCAACGACAGTTGGCAGCCCTGTTCGATCGGAAGGTCCCGCGTAATAAAGTTCTTCTTGCAGTTCTCACCCAAGCGCTCACCTGCTGCAATATATTGATTCAATTCACCATTCGACCATTGCCCGTCTAGACCCGCAGGCAAAATGGAGATGGTTCCCTCGGCAAGGTCAGCAACACCAAACAAGGCATTCACTGGGGTGGAGCATTTAGAGCAACGAATCCCCTTCTCTAAGATTTCAGCAATATCTTTGAGATCAACATTAAAATCTTTTCTGTTTCTTATGTAATCGTGGAACAGCGCTCTCACTAACAATGTTGTCGCGGAGCCGCCATTATCAGACGACGATGAGTCGACGAGGTAAAAAGCAAACTGCCCGTTCATCATCCACGCATAGTCAAACACAAGTGGCATCATCTCTGTTGATTGCAGTAACCGGTAACTGCAACGCCATGAGCCTTGTCGCGTATCTTTCTCTGGAAGCAGCGCATGCAGTAAGTCTTTTGCTGCGCTTGGGTTATCTTGAAGGTAATTCAGGTGCCAATGCAGTTCTTGGTCTTCAGGGATCTCTCCCCCATCATCCACACAGAACCATTGGCTCGAAAAATCTCGTTGGTCTGAAATGTTATCGAACGAATCTGTCAATGTATTCGCAATCGCACTTCCTAGGTGACGGTGATCCTCTAACGGCTTCGCCAAGAAGTCTTTAATACCAAATCGCAAGGCTTTCGCCACGTCAGACATATCATCAGTGCCAGACACAACGATCATAGGCAGTGACGGGTACTCTAAACTGATCTCTTCCACAAGCTCTATGCCATCAAGTATTGGCATTGATAAGTCACACACAATTAAATCTGGCGCTGAGTCTCTAAGTTTCTGCAAAGCGTCCAGTCCATTTTCAGCCTCAACCACTTTATAACCCACCTTGTCTAGGTACGCGCTGGTTATACGGCGAAAAATAGGATCATCATCAACCAACATCACGCATTTTTGGTTAATTACTTCCTGAGCCGAGGTCATTACTGGCTGACTGTGAGTTTTGTACATAATCTATAACCTCACAAAACTAAGTCGAATTATTATTGTTATCTGTTCTAAGAACTAATATAAAACTTAGTAATAAAATGCTAAATACACAAATTTGCACTCTTTGCTGGTAATTCGTGACGAGGGTTGGAATACTTGTAAATAGTGCAACGAGTTGACGTAACGCAAACATTGATCTCACTGTTACGTATAAATTAGATGAGATTGTAAACAAATGTGTCTGGATTTATGAAATTAGATGATTTAAACCTCTTTCGACTCGTCGTTGAAAATGGGAGCTACACCGCAACATCGCGCAAGACTATGATTCCGGTTGCGACCATCACACGACGCATCCAAGCCTTAGAAGATTCTTTGAACCTTAGGCTTCTCAATAGACACGCGCGTAAACTTTCTTTAACAGAGGCAGGCGAACGTTTCTTCAATGAATGCTCTCCGCTATTGCAACGTCTCTCTTCTACTGCAGAAGAGTTAACTGACGTGTGCAAAGGCGCTTCCGGTAAGATTCGTATTACGGCACCCTCAAACCTGACCAAGCGCATGATGATGCCAATGTTCAGTGAATTCATGACTCAATACCCTGATATCAATATTGAGCTGATGATGAACAACCAAGCGGATCAGCTGGATCCAACGGAGTGGGACGTAATTTTCCGTGTCGGCCCGCAGCGTGATTCAAGCCTAATCGCTCGAAAAATCAGTGAAGTCAAAGATATTCTTATCGCGAGCCCTGAATACTTAGCGAAGAACCCAGCTCCAAGCCATGCTGAAGAGCTAGCGAACCATTCGCTACTCAAAGGCTACCCGCTAATTAAGTGGCAGCTGAGTAATTCGAATGAAGAGACGGTGGTAAATAGCGAGAAAGGCCGTTTCAACGCTAACGCGCTTAATGTCGTGAGACAAGCGTGCTCAGAAGGCCTAGGTATCACCCTAATGCCTGACGTGATGATTCGTGAATACATTGAAGATGGCAGCTTAGTGCAAGTCTTAGAAGACTGGAGCGCTAACCCTCGTGATATCTACATGCTTTATAACCACAAAGATCATCTACCAGAGAAAGTGAGATTGTTTATTGATTTTGTGATCGCGTACCACATTCATTAAGGTCAATCCCCTTCTCTATAAACAAAAAAACCAGAGCCGAAGCTCTGGTTTTTTATTTTCTGTATCGCTAGCAATACGGAATCATTGCTAGGAAAAACTCTTTATCACTAACGAAACGCTAATTAAGCGCCTTCGTTGTGTAACTCTAAGTTCGCAAGATCTTGTTGAATCTCACGTTGAACCTTTGAGTCGTCATTACGCAAAGAGTCTAGGAAATCTAGGTACACTTGGTCGATATCGCCCGTTACATACTCGCCGTTAAATACAGAAGTATCAAAACGAGAGATGTCTTGATTGCCCATGCCCACTGCAGAAATCAGATCTGGTAGCGTTTGGAAAATCAAGGCGTCTGCGCCAATCTGCTTACAAATCGTTTCGTTATCACGACCATGAGCAATCAACTCTGTCGCGCTCGGCATATCAATGCCGTAAACGTTAGGGAAGCGAACCTCTGGAGCAGCTGAAACCATGAAGACCTTATTTGCGCCAGAATCACGAGCCATCTCAATGATCTGCTCTGATGTTGTGCCGCGAACGATAGAATCGTCAACCAGAAGAACGTTCTTACCTTTAAACTCAGAGCGAATTGCGTTGAGCTTACGGCGAACCGACTTCTTACGTTGTTGCTGACCTGGCATGATGAATGTGCGGCCAACATAGCGGTTTTTCACGAAACCTTGACGGTATGGCTTATTGATCGCTTGAGCGATTCGTAGCGCAATATCGTTTGATGTTTCAGGGATTGGAATAACTACATCAATGTCTAAGTCTGCGTACTCTTCTTTAATACGCATACCAAGCATCTCACCCATCTCAACGCGTGCGCTGTAAACCGAGATTTTGTCGATGAATGAATCTGGGCGTGCAAAGTATACAAACTCAAAGATACATGGGTTTAGTTGTGGGTTGTCTGCACATTGCTTAGTGAAAAGCTCACCGTCAAACGTTGCGTAGATAGCTTCACCTGGTGCTACGTCGCGCATGAAGTCGAAACCAACAGCATCGAGTGCTACCGATTCAGACGCAACCATGTACTCTGTTTTACCTTGAACTTCACGCTTACCAAGACACAATGGACGAATACCATGTGGGTCACGGAATGCGATCATACCGTGGCCGATGATCATCGCCGTTACGGCGTAAGCACCACGAATTGTACGATGCACATTTGCCACAGCGCGGAAAACGTCATCTGAAGTTACGTTACCTTTAACAGTATCGATCTCATGAGCTAATACGTTCAGTAGAACTTCAGAGTCAGAGGTTGTGTTTACATGACGACGGTCTTTTTCGAACAACTTCTCACGAACTTCGTTTGCGTTCGTCAGGTTACCGTTGTGCGCCAACGTAATGCCAAAAGGAGAGTTTACGTAGAAAGGCTGAGCTTCAGACGCACTTGAACTACCCGCAGTAGGATAACGAACATGGCCAATACCAACTTCACCTTGTAGGCGCTGCATGTGTTTTGCTTCAAAAACATCTTTTACTAAACCGTTCGCCTTACGCAGACGGAAACGATTGCTTTCTATGGTACAAATACCAGCGGCATCTTGGCCACGATGCTGCAATACCGTTAAAGCGTCATAAATAGACTGGTTTACAGGTGTTGAACCCACGATTCCAACAATACCACACATGTCCTAATCCTCGATTTTTCGACATTAACTGGCGCTAGAGCGCGCCAGATAAGAAACTAGATGTTGCTTGTAAATGCTCGAAGAACGGCGCAATGATTCGACTAAATTCTGGAACCAATTGCGAATTCTTCCACCACTCAGAACTTGGGAATGCAGTAAACGCATCCATGAAAAACAACACTGCAGAAACAATCAAAACACCACGTAAGCCACCAAAGACGACACCGAGGATTCTGTCTGTACCTGACAGGCCTGTTTTCTGAACTAGTTGACCGATGACATAGTTAACTAAGGCACCCACAACTAACGTTGCAACAAACAATGCTGCTATCGCAGTTCCGTTTCGAAACATCTCATCTTCGATATTGGTGAAGTACATCGCTAATTTAGCGTAGTACTGGCTAGCAATAAAAAATGCTCCAAACCAAATAACGAGTGACAAGGCTTCTTTAGCGAAACCACGAACTAAACTGATCACGGCAGAGAAGCCGATCACGCCTAAAATGACAAAATCTAACCAATTCATGAATTCTTCATCTTAAGTTGGCGCGCATTTTAACAGAAAAAATGCTGACGCAAACGTTTTCTTATGGATTTAACGGTTTAAATTTGAGCAACTGGCCTTTTGAACCCGTAATTTTTTCTAATTCCTTAATTTGTCGCTCAAGTTTGGATTTAGAGACATCCGGGCCAATAATTACTCGCGTAAAAGTTTTTTCTTGCTTGGTGTGAGCCTGATAACCGCGCTTTTGCAGATCCTTAACAACGTTTTTTGCGTTGTCAGCATTCTTCAAAGCCATCAATTGAATAATCCAAGCACTGTCTTGGTATTCATTTTTTTCAGGTACCGGCTTAACCACAACTGCCACTTTGTCTGCTTCTTTATCATTAGAAGAAGACGCGGTTTGCGTGTTTGAATTATCAGTACGACCACTTTCAACCACTTGCTCAACCGGAGAATCCGGTAGCGCTATCTGATCTTCAACGGGATCGAGTACTTCAAACACTTCAACATTACTATCAAGCTCAGGCTTAATTGGAATGCTTGCAAACTCTTCTTTGTAGTGGAGCTTCTTACCATCTAGTACATCGGGCAATACAATCACGCCAATGGCCACTAAAATGATGGTGCCGACTAACCGGCTTTGGAATTTACTTGCCATTTAGTTTCCTTTTTTCTGCCAATGCTCCAACACTTCACCCACTGTATGGAAAGAACCGACAACCAACACAACATCGTCACCTTTAACAGAAGCTAAAGCCGCTTCAAACGCTACAACAGGGTTTGAATACCGCTCTACACCTTCAGGTAAGCTTTGACACAATTCAGCGGCTGTTGCGGCTCGTGGGCCGTTCAGCGAAGCTGGGTACCAATGTGTTGTTATTGGAGCTAATACTTCCAATGTCGCGGGGATATCTTTGTCATGAAGCATGGCGACTACAACGTGTAAATTTTTGCCTGCATACTTCTTCGCGACTTGCTGCGCAAAGTACTCAGCAGAATGCGGGTTGTGTGCTACATCAAGCACAATCACCGGTTGTTCGCTAATTTGCTGCATACGCCCAGGAAGCTGCGCATTCTTCATGCCGTTAACCACGTTCACGTCGCTAATACTAAGCTCTGATGTGCCCAATGCCATCAACGCTGTTGCAGCGTTAGGTAACGGCAGGCTTGGAATAGGTAGCGATTCTAGTTGGAATGCACCACTGCGCCAGTTCCACGTATCACCGTCAACATCATAAGTGTATTGAATACCGACTTGGTAGAACTCAGCCTTAATGTCATCAGCGTGCGCTGCAACCGTAGCCGGTGGCTTGGGTTGACCACAGATAGCGGGTTTACCGCTACGATAAATGCCCGCTTTCTCAAAACCAATCACATTGATGTCATCACCTAGCCAGTCAACATGGTCGACAGCCAAACTAGTAATCACAGAAACATCATGCTCAACGATATTGGTCGCGTCTAAACGCCCGCCTAAACCCACTTCTAAAAGCACAACATCAACCGCTTCAGTTTGAAATGCACGTAACGCCGCTAAAGTGCCATATTCGAAAAAACTCAGGCTGATTTCGCCACGCTCTTTCTCAATGAAATCGAAAGACTGAACCATCTTTTCATCAGATAGATCTTGGCCGTTGATACGAACACGTTCGTTATAGCGAATTAAGTGAGGAGAGCTGTAGACACCAACTGAGTAACCAGCGTCCAATAGAATCGCTTCCATCAGTGCACATGTTGAGCCTTTGCCATTGGTTCCGGCAACAGTAATAACATGTTGAGCAGGCTTGGTGAGGTTTGCCTTAGAGGCGACGGCCTGAACTCGGTCTAATCCAAGATCAATAGCGCTTGTGTGGATGTTTGATAAATAATCAAGCCACATCTCCAAAGAGGATGTGGCTTGAGGAATAGGTTGTTGACTCATCTAACTCATAACCATAATTAAGTTGGTTTGTTAGAAGGTACTTTACCCTTTTTCTGGCGCTTCTGGTACTTCATAAGTAGCTTCATTCGGTGAATCGTTCACAGAAACTACTAATGGTGAAGGCTGGTTGGTCATTTTAGCAACAAGGCTTGCAACGCGCTGACGCATCTCACGACGGTCAACAATCATGTCGATAGCACCGTGGTCTAGTAGGAACTCACTGCGTTGGAAACCTTCAGGAAGGTCTTCACGTACCGTTTGTTCGATTACACGACGTCCAGCAAAACCGATCAGTGCTTTTGGTTCACCAATATTGATATCGCCAAGCATTGCCAAACTTGCAGAAACACCACCCATTGTTGGATCAGTCATAACTGAAACAAACGGTAGGCCTTTCGCAGATAAACGCTCAAGCGCAGCACTGGTTTTCGCCATTTGCATTAGAGACATCAATGCCTCTTGCATACGAGCACCACCACTTGCAGAGAAACACACTAAACCACAGTTGTTCTCGATAGCAGCATCTACCGCTTTCACGAAACGAGCACCAACAACAGAACCCATTGAGCCGCCCATGAATGAGAATTCAAAAGCACACGCTACGATAGGTAAACCCAATAGTTCGCCTTTCATTGCAACTAATGCGTCTGTTTCACCACTGTTCTTTTGAGCAGCAGAGATACGTTCTTTGTAACGCTTAGAGTCTTTAAACTTCAGCTTGTCTTGTGGCTCAAGATCAGCACCTAGTTCAACACGCTCACCTTTGTCTAGGAATGTATCCAGACGACGACGTGCTTTCATGCGCATGTGATGGTCACATTTTGGACATACTTCTAGGTTACGCTCTAGTTCAGCATGGTACAGAACCTGCTCACAAGAAGTACATTTCGTCCAAACACCCTCAGGGATAGACGCTTTACGAGATGTTACGATGTTGCTTTTTTCTAAAATCTTTTCAAGCCAACTCATGGAAGACCTTTTTGTTTCGATTCTTCCGCTTGATTGCGAAAGAAATAAATTTGGGAATTATGCGTGGGAATTAAAGCACATAAAACAGCGACTGTAGATAAAAAACTGGTTGTACCTATTTTCTGGGACTATCTTACGCACTAAACCGTAATAATTTTTGAACCTAAGTCTCACATTTAGTTCAAATTATCCGGTAAAAATAGAGGACCAATTGGCTCTCGTGGTAGCTCAAAATGTTCAGGATAATCAACATCCACCAGATACAAACCTTCCGCTTTTGCAGTTGCGCCGGCTACTTTTCGATCTTTAGCTTCTAAAAGCCACTGGATCCACTCTGGTTTCTGCTCACCTTTACCTACGGCAATAAGGCTACCCGTAATATTCCTCACCATGTGGTGAACAAACGCATTCGCTTTAATATCGATCACAATGTAGTGTCCATGACGAGTCACGTTCAAGTGAATCATGTTTCTCCATGGGCTACGAGATTGACAGTGTGTTGCCCTGAACGAAGTGAAGTCATTCTCACCAAGTAAGTACTGACCCGCTTCATGCATTTTTTTCTCATCAAGATGACCATGATAATGGCTCACACCTGAATTCAAAATGCCTGGGCGTAGTGCATGGTTAAAGATAATGTAGCGATAACGGCGGGCAGTAGCCGAGAAACGAGCATGGAAATCCTCATTCACTTCTGTCGCCCAACGAACCGCAATATCTTTTGGCATGTTGGCATTCGCGCCCATTGTCCATGCCACCATTTTACGATCGACATTAGTTTCAAAGTGAACGACTTGTCCCGTACCGTGAACACCGGCATCTGTACGACCTGCGCACATAACTTCTACAGGGTGATTCGCGACAACTGAAAGAGCCTTTTCCAATTCTTCTTGGACACTTTTCACGTCTCGTTGGCGCTGCCAACCAAAGTAGTGGGTACCGTTATATTCAATACCTAAAGCAATTTTCATGTTCTTGTTCTCTTTGAAAATGGGCGAGAAGTATATACGGAAATCAGTGCTAGCCCAAATAGGATGGGGCTAAAACTTCAATAAACAATCAGCATCGACCGAGATGATGCTGTTGAAAAACCAAATGAAACGATAGCGCTCTGTATCGCCTTAAAATAAAGGGTAGCCAACGCTACCCTTTCTGATTTGTAAATTTATCGACCGTTTAACGTATCGATAAGATTTTTTGCCTCTCGACGAATATCATCGCTGCCGTCAACGATTGCCTCTTCTAGAAGCTTAATTGCCCCTTGCGAGTCACTCATCTCGATGTAGATTTTGGCCAAATCAAGCTTACCCGCAGCTTCTGCATTGCTGTCGACATCATAATTGCCAATATCACCGATAACATCAGGGAATTCGTTAAGACCCACATCCAGTTTAAGCTCTTCATCGTCTGGATTAATGACTTCTTCACCTTCTTGCTCGACTTGAGCCATTAGCTCATCAATCGTCATGTACTGCTTATCACGACTGTTGCCTGATTCGGTTAGATTGTCTTGTTCAGCCCAATTCTCTTCTTTGATTTTCGGTTCAGCTTGCTGTTCAGCCGATGCCCAAATCTCTTGTTGGTCATCAGGCACATCATTATGCATGCTCGATTGTTGTTCTGGCGCTAGGTTAAAGCCTTTCCAGTCTTCGCCGCCGACTTCAAGCATGGCGTCAATATCTAACCCTGCGCTATCAATCGAAGTTGCGTCCAATGGCTTATCGAACATGTTGTCGACAGAGTCTTGAACATCTTCAGAAAGCAACTCAGCTAATGCTGTCTCATCAAAGTCATCAAAGCCTTCTAGTGGCTCGTCTTGAACCGCTGCAGGCGTTGAGTTTGGCTCTGAAGCCGCGCTCAGTGATTGTTCTGGCTGTGCAAAACCAGCCGGTTCAGAGTCTTCAGCACTCGAGAAATCATCAGCCTGACTATAGCTCTGCGGATTTGAGAACAGATCATGCAACGCATCTTGCTCTTCGCCTTGTGGGCTGAAAGAAGTCAGTGGTGTTGGCTTCTCAGCAAACGCATCAGAGATGGCTTCATCTTCACCATATTCCGGTAAATCAAACTCATCGAACTCTACGCCTTGGGCTTCCGCCACCGGCTCGGCATTGCTTTGCTCAATATCATCTAAAACAGAGTCTGCTTTTGCGCTTTCTTCATCGTACTCCGGAAGATCAAGGTCATCGAACTCGAACTTCTCTGTGTCAGGCGCTAAGTCTTGCTCTAACTGTGCTTCATCTGGTTCACTCACCACTTCCGCTAACGCATCGTCTTCACCAAACTCTGGTAGTTCGAAGTCATCAAGCGAGAATTCTTCTTCGCTTTCTGGTTTCGCAGTTTCAACTTGTGGTGCAGCATCTAACTGAGGCTCAGCGGTAGGTTGCGATTCAACACTTGATTGAGAGTCTATAGCAGGCGTTGCTGGCTCTGTTGTTGATTCAGCATCAGCTTCCGCTAGTGCGTCTTCTTCACTAAACTCTGGTAAGTCGAAATCATCAAACGAAAACTCTTCGTCGTCTTGCGCCTGAGCTATAACTTGGGCTTCAGTTTGAGGCTCAACACTTGGTTGAGCATCAATAGCTGGCGTTACTGGTTCTGGTGTTGATTCAGCATCAGCTTCCGCTAGTGCATCTTCTTCATTAAACTCTGGCAATTCGAAGTCATCAAACGAGAATTCTTCTTCGCCTTCTTGTCCTAGAACTTCAGCTTGTTCTGCTACTTCCGCTTGTGGTGTAGCTTCAACTTTCGGTTCAGCGACAGGTGTCACTAGCTCTGGTGTTACGTCAGTTTCCGCTAATGCTTCTGGTTCAGACGCCTCATCTTCAATCAGCCAATCATCGTCTTCTGGCACACCAAATTCATTTGGAATGATCTCTGGCATGTTTGCAGCACGAACTGGCTCTGGCTCTGGCTCTG
>NZ_JBFRPJ010000064.1:0-3265 GCF_041471945.1 Vibrio sp. 10N.261.51.A4 | reverse complement strand
GGCTCTGGCTCTGGCTCTGGCAAGGATTCAACGACATCTTCAAGCTGATCGCTACCTTGGATTTTCGGTTCAAAGTCAAAATCAGAGTCAATGTTCGCTGGCGACTCTACATCGTCGATGGCTTCAGCTAACCAGTCTTCAACCGTTTCTTCTTCATCTTCAGAGATATCGTTCAAAGACGATGGCGAAGCTTGCTCTTGTACGTCGGCTTCTTTCGGCTCTGGTTCTTGTTGTGCGGTTTCTTCTTTAACTCGCTCTTCAAAATCTGGTTTGTCAAAATCAGAATTCTCAGATAACAGCGAGTCGATATCCAGTTCATCATCTTCAACCGATGATGCGGTTTCTTGCGCTGATACTTCGTCGCTGTCTAAAAGAGACGCTTGCTCTGGTTCAACCGTATTGTCAATTGATGGTTCAACAGGCTCTTCTATTGCTGGCAACAAATCATTGTCATCAGAAGTCATTAACTCATCAATCAACGCTTCGTCTGTTGTTTCTAGCGAGTCATCAAGCAAAGCATCCGTTGCCGGTGCGACACCGAACAAATCATCGATAAAACCATCACGATTAAAGGCTTCATCATTTTCTGGCTTAATGTCAGAACTTTCTTGAGTCATTTCAGAATCTAACGATTCATCAGTAACGACTTCAGGTTGTGGTGTTTCACTAATGTCCGGATCTTGCTTAGGCTCACCTTCAGAGGTTAACGGAGTAAGCTCAACGTCTGAGTCCTTTTCAGGCTCCTCATTGGCGTTGTCCAAACCAAAGGCTGCGTCTAACTCTTTATCAAACGTCTTATCTTCAGATTCAAGCTCGTCTTCAATGCCACTTGTCAGTAAGTCATCAAATGGGTCTAGAGATTCTGATTTTGATGCATCCGCTAAAAGCTCATCATCTGACAATTCACTATCAAGGAAATCATCCAATAAGTCGGTACTTTCGGCGTCGAGTTCGAAATCATCGTCGTCAGAGTCACCTATTAATTCATCCAAGGTTTCCGTGCTGTCTTCTGCGATGTTGAGGTCATCATCGGTCGATAAACCAGAAAGCTCTTCAAGCTCAGACAGAGAATCAAAGCCAAGAGGTTCGCTTTCAGACTCATCATCCGAATCGTCCCCTAGCATCTCATCAAGAAGGTCTGTCGAGTTACTTAGGTCTACGTCATCGCCTGCCAGTTGCTCATCAAGCAGATCAACGCTGTCTTGAGGTTCTTCATTTACGATGGGCTTATCGAACTGAGACAGAATGTTTTCGATATCATCATCAGACGCCAAACCACTGTTTAGGTTAGTGGCAATCTCATCGTCGCTATCGAGGTTGAAAGGGTCATTCGCTTGATCGTTCTGAGCAGCAACTTGGGCAAAGATGTCATCAATATCATCATTCGCTGTCGGTGAAGCTGGCTCAGGGGACTGTTGTTCAGAGATTAGAGCATCAATATCAAAATCGTCATTGCTCAAATCAACAGGCTTAGTCTCACTTTGTTGCTCAGAGATAAGCGCATCGATGTCAAAATCATCGCTTGCTGGTGTTTCAGTGCTAGAAGGCGAATCACTTTGCTCTTCCGAAATCAGAGCATCAATATCGAAGCTGTCGTCATCTTCGTCATCAAGAGCAAACAGATCATCTAATAAAGATTGGTCTAGCTCGTTGGAACCGAGATCTTCAGTTTCAGACTCTTGAGATAGTAAAGCTTCAATGTCATCAGCAGACATTGCGTTATCATCAGAAAGATCAAAGTCGACATCATCAGTATCGACGGCGCTTTCCGCTGTTTTGTCTAGCGCACGTTCCATCTCTTCAAGGCCAAGCGCTTTCTCTTCGCCATTAACACTAATGCCGTTGCTGCTGTCTAAATCTAGATCGTCGAAGTTGGTGTCTAAATCACCGTTTTCGCCAATGCTAGCAAATGGGTCATCGTCTTCACCATCTAGATTGAAATCGAGATCAGATTCATCTAAACCAGCAAAGACATCATCCTCTTCGGCTAGCGCTTGATCGTCAAACAGCTTGTTGGCGTCATCTTCCGTACCAAACAAGTCATCATCTAAAGACAGCTCGTTAAGGTCGTCCATCTCGTCGCCCAATGTAATAGGTGCAACGGTACTTGGTTCTGGCTGGAGCGGTTGTTCTTGAGTCGTCTGCTGTTGCTCATCATTTTTAGAACGACGGCCTAACAGCATCACAACGATCAAACCAATGAGCAGACCTGGAATAATCGCAAGAGCCGCCACTAACCAACCATTCGATAACAGTTCGTCCATGACACTTGGTGCCATCTTTTCAATTTCGGCGTTCTTTCTGCGCTCTTCATCAAGCAGCTTTTCCACTTCGCTACGAATGCGGTCTTCATCACTGAGCTCTGTTTTTAGCTCATCCACTTCCGATTGAACATTCGATAACATCAAACGAAGTTGGTGATTTTTCTCTTCAAGTGACAGCAGTTCAGTTTCTGAAAGCTCTAGCTGCTTCTCTAACTTGTTCATCTCTTGGGTTGGTGCAGATTGAGCTAGAGATGATTGAGTTGGAGACAATGGCTTTTTAGCAGTTTCAGTAGTGCTTACTTGCTTAGCAGGAGTAACATTTTTTGCATCAGAACTCGGCGCTTTGGGTTTTGAAGCGACAGGCTTACTTGCAGGAGCATCAAGCTTAGCAAGATGTGAGTTCATGATGTTGATAGCTTGCTGCGTCGAGCTTGCACGTGCTTGCTCTAAAGAAGGCACGCGTAGATTGCTCGCAGGCAGCAGGCTATGGATATTCTGGTTTTCAAACGCTTGTGGGTTTAAGCGATAAATAGCCAACAGAGTTTGTTGGACTGAAACGGAGTTATCAGGGCGTAACTTTGAGGCAATAGACCACAATGTTTCTGAGCCGCGAGTTGGACCATAGAAACGTGAAGGCTCAGCGCTATTTGATTGCGCTCTTTGAAGTGGTTCTGAAAACGTAGGCTCTGATTGTATCTGGCCATTAGGCCCTACAACTCGAATGGAATCTGCACGAACAACGGAAATCTGAGTCGCAATGATAAAGGCAAAAGGCATTAACCACGGCTTGAAAATTTGAAACATAAAAGGCTCAGCTAGGTGCTTAAATTCGGAAAAGTGATGATCTATTAAATATATCGGATAAATGACGTAAAACTATAGAGATGAAAACAAAAAATGTGTTGCAGCAACAATATTCGCAGCAATTTCACACAATTTGACTAACAATATTTTTAATCGATTAAAAAAGCCCCACTAAAGAGTGAACTGACCCCCAATAG
>NZ_JBFRPJ010000063.1:0-1503 GCF_041471945.1 Vibrio sp. 10N.261.51.A4 | reverse complement strand
CTGTCTCTTGATCACAAGTCTGGTTAATCAAGAGACTTAGCGAGTTCATACCCTTCAAGGATGGTTTGTAACCTAAACCATCCTTGCCATAACGTCTTTATAGAAGCGCGCCCCGTTCGCTTGGTATTCTTCCAACCACCTAACCGAGCAATACCGTTGTAAGCCCATGATATATTAGGCGCTTCTTTCGGTAGTTCTTTCTTCTCCAACTTGAGCCACATTAACTTCCACGCTTTGCCTCTTAATACCCGCTCACAGCTGGTCTTAGATAACTCGTCTGATTCATTCATAAACCTCAACTGGAGTAACCGAGTCGCGATAAAAGCCAAAATAACGCTGAGCCTCTCTAAGTTGTCCTTACTTTGCATTCTCAGTTGCTCAACCTCTGTCCCTTCACTTTTCCAGACTTTATGAAAATCTTCTATCAGCCAGCGCCGCTCATAATAACTGACGATTTTGAGTGCCTCTTCCTTGCTCGTTATCGGCTCAGAAGTCAGTAAGTGCCATACGAGCTTATCGCTACTCTCTCCTTGTTCTATACATCCCACGTAGTAAAGCGGAATGTTATCGAACTCTTTCTTGTTAGCAGGAGACTTGAGTGTCACGGGGGCATATTTGATATCTAAATGAGCCTTGCGAGCTTTACGCCCCCCTTTTTGCGGTATTTCGAGCACTTTCTCTCCGGCTGATAACAGGGTAGAGGCATAGCTATAAAGACGATTATCATGCTCTTCAATACAGCGGCTTTGCATTGAGCGAACGATGAACCTTTGTTGTTGCTCTCGCTTGTAAGTGAGGTATTCAAATAGGTCGGCTTCTCTATCGCACACAGAAATGACATCCGAAATTTTATCGCCAAGTCGCTCAGCGACATGGCGAGAGGCTTGTTCCCACTTATAACTTTCTTTCTCTTTGTATGGTCGAGTCGCATGCTGGTGCCTTTGGCCTCGCTTTTCTATATCACGAGTCCAGCGCTGTTGTTCAATTAAACCAATAACAGATTGAGTGTCGGGAGCAAAAAGTAAGGTTGAGTGTACGAACATGGCGCGATGTCGGTTGCCTTGATTGGAGTGCCCGAGTTCATCTCGAATGCTGCGATGGGAGTAACTGAGAGAAGTGGTGTCTTCTAAGGCAAGAAGTGTTTGTTGCTCTAATGCTTCTTGTGCGGTGACATAAAACCCCGCTTCTGCGATATCTTCTGCTTTGATTTGCTCATTACGGATGAAGCGATAAGCCCCTTCCATTTCAGCAGGGGAGATAATGAGTTTCGAGACGGGTACACCAGGTTGCTCGGCCAGTGAGGCTGCGAGAGTAACGAGTCTTTGAGTGCGTCTAGGGTCATTTAGGTGGGCTTGACCGAACTGTTTTTGTGCCCAGAGGGTTGGCTCTATATAGGTCATGATAATCATCCTTGTCATTGCTTAGATGATCAGATCATGAAACCTAAAAATAGTTCAAAAAAAATCCCCAAGCGTGGCTTAGGGATTTGTGTATAAGAGACAG
>NZ_JBFRPJ010000062.1:0-1394 GCF_041471945.1 Vibrio sp. 10N.261.51.A4 | reverse complement strand
AGCCAAAGCGATCGGTTGAAGGATCCTTCAGAGCTGTCAAAATCCAAGTGTATTTAATGCACTTGGATTTTTTTATGGATGTTTCTCAAGCTCTAAACATAATTAATGATTGGAAACCTAGCAGCGTTGAGACTTTGTCTGACTTGCTTCCAATTGAACTCATCGACGAAGCCTATTCTCTTACTGATACTGTCACGATGAGAAAGAGGAAATTAACTTTAGAATCCATGGTGTGGCTGCTTGTTGGAATGGCTATCTATAACAGTAAATCCATGAAAGATTTAGTGAACCAACTTGATATTGTCGACCGTACAGGTAAAGCTTTTGTCGCACCGAGTGCGTTAACTCAACGTCGAAAGACGTTGGGTGAAGACGCAATTAAAGCGGTCTTTGAGCGAATGACTACGTCATGGTTAAACAGTGCAAAGTTACCCCAATGGAATGGATTAACGCTGCTTGGCGTCGATGGCGTTGTTTGGCGAACGCCCGATAACCCGCAAAATGAAAAGGCATTTTCTCGACAAAAAGGGACGCAATATCCGCAAGTGAGAATGGTCTGCCAAATGGAACTAAGCAGTCACATTATTACGGCCAGTGCATTTGATAATTACAATACAAACGAAATGATATTAGCTGAAAAACTGATAGAAACAACACCAAACCATAGCGTAACAATGTTCGATAAGGGGTTCTATTCTTTAGGTTTATTACATAAATGGCAAGACTCTGGCTCAGAGCGCCATTGGCTTATCCCCCTCAAGAAAAATACACAATATGACATTGTTCAATCTTTAGGGCGAAATGACAAACTTGTTCAATTACACAGTAATCCAAGAGCTAGAAAGCTATGGCCTGATTTACCAAAGTCGATAACCGCTCGACTTGTCACTCGTAAAATTAAAGGAAAAGACTACCAAGTATTAACCTCCATGACGGACTCCCTGCGTTACCCATCAAAAGATATTGCAGGCCTTTATGAGCATCGTTGGGAAATAGAGCTGGGCTACCGAGAGCAAAAACAATACATGCTTGGAAACCGTCTTACGCTGCGAAGTCGTTTACCAGAGCTGGTCAAGCAGGAGTTATGGGGCATCTTGCTTACTTACAATTTAATCCGATATCAGATGGTCGAGCTCTGCTTCAATTTAAAGGGAAATTACCTTCCTTATCAACTGAGTTTTAACGGCACGTTAGCTCATGTATCAGCGTTACTTGTAGGCTTACCTTATTCAACACCAGGCGCAATACCTCGTCAGCTAAAGGGGTTCCACAACATGGCTGAAAGCTTAATACTTGAAGGGCGAAGGGAAAGGACATTCCCTAGAAGAGTTAAACCCAGACCACAACGGTATGCTAAGAACAAAAATGCCGTTCACTCTTAAGTGAACGGCATT
>NZ_JBFRPJ010000061.1:0-11920 GCF_041471945.1 Vibrio sp. 10N.261.51.A4 | reverse complement strand
GAATTACGCAACAAAGCCATTGAAGGGCTTAAATGCGAAACCGCAGTACACATTTGCTATGGTTACGGAATCAAAGCAAACACAGATTGGAAAAAGACATTAGGCACTGAGTGGCGCCAATATGAAGAAGTATTCCCTAAGCTGCAGCAATCGAATATCGATATCATCTCATTAGAGTGCCACAACTCTCACGTACCACTTGAACTGCTTGAACTTGTTCGCGGCAAGAAAGTGATGGTTGGCGCTATTGATGTTGCAACCGATTCGATTGAAACACCGGAAGAAGTGGCTAGCACTCTACGTGAAACACTTAAGTACGTTGATGCCGACAAGCTCTACCCTTGCACCAACTGCGGCATGGCTCCCCTACCTCGCGAGATAGCCTCAGCGAAGCTTAATGCGCTAAGTGCTGGCGCAGAGATCGTTCGTAAAGAGCTTTCAGCGTAACGCTTTCCTAAAGAACAAAAACTATGCCTTTAAGCCTAAGTATCATATTGATGCTTAGGCTTTTTGTTATGTGAGTTAATGAGCTTTACGCGCTGCTTACCAGGTTTTATCTAGGTCTTGAGCATATAAAGAGATCGCTCGTTGGTACTCTTTAATCGCATCGCTATTCGTCGTGGAAACTAAAAGCTCAAGTAACAGCGATGTCGCTTCTTTATGGCGACCTAGTTCGACACGCTAACATACGGCTCCATTCTTCTTTGCTCATTGCGCCTTTAGAAAGGTAAATATTGTGTTTCTGCATTGCACCTTTCGTGTATGAAAGCTTGATGAATGAGCCAATTTCAAACGGAAGAAAGCTACGCTGTAAAGTCACATCACAAGCAACGCCATTTAAACGTACATGACCGTTCGTGATTTCAAACGAGCTATCGCGAAGCTTCCACCACAACATTAGAATTTTTATTAATGGAGGAACACAAATTATCAGCCCTATGGTTAGCAGCGATGAACGATCACCGTCTGATATCCAATAGACAAGACCTAGTGCAATAACAATAAACAGCAACTCTGAAAATAAGTATTTAACAAAATTTAGTTGGATACGGTTATCCATGACACTCTCTCAATGATGACCCTAAAGGCAGCTCCATTTCAACGAGCCCTTTCACTTCAGACAACTGAGTAAAACCTTTTGATTGATAAAGCTTAATGGCGGGGTTCTCACTGAACACGCGCAACACTAACTGAGCCGATGCTTGATTGTTCGCATGTTCAATAGCCAAATCGAGACACTTAGAGCCAAAACCTTGACCTTGAAAGTCAGCTAATATCTGCAAGTCCCTAAGAAACGTTGTACCACTAGCGTAACTGAAGCGAACAACACCAATACGGCGATCCCCCACATAAATTTCATAGTTATCCAGCTCATCCCAGCTGCGTAAAAACTGGCTATGACCCCAAGCGATTCCACGAGCTTGATAGTAACTCGCCATATTCGTTTTGGTGATCGATTCAGCGAACTTAGGCTCTGAACCTTTGACCAACCTTACTTCCATATTGTGTCCTTTGTTTTCAAATCACATCTGAATACGGCATAGCAAAATGCCGTATATGTTGAATCATTTTTAGGTACATACTGGTTTCACTTCCTTCCATTGTGTATCCCATTCTTCGCCTAACAAATTAGAAAGTTTTTCACAGTCGTATAGATAGCGAAGACTATCTTTACAGTACGCAGTAAGTATTTCAGTTAACTGACCAGACGCTTTTTCGTTGTCTTTGAGTTTTCCGTACATCATCAAACCAGTCCTAAAGGTGTCTTGATCGAGGTCAGACGCTTGCTTCGATAACATCCCAAAGGAAATAGCGTTAATAGACAGGGCTAATGCAATCGCATCGCCTTCATCTCCCTCTAATTCACAAGCACTATAACGAGCTAACAAGTTCGATGTTTTAATTAATGGGGCAAGGTCTTTTGTATTTGCATATTTATAGGTTTCAAAACCTTGCCGCACCGCAGCTTTATGACTGTCTTCAATGCTCACAACATAGTCTGTCAAAACATGTAAGCTCGCATATGCACCTAGCCCGAAAGCCACAATGAACACGGCGATTAATCTGATCACTTATCTCTCCTAAAAGAACCTTGTGCTGGTTAATTTTAAACGGCGTCTTGTAGTAACAACCCTACTTGCCATCGACCTTTTCTAGAAACCAACTTCCTTGGCACGGCCCATTGGTTAAGTGCCATCGGCCGTCAAATCTACTGCCACTGCCACGTGCGGAAAAACGATAATCCCATTGGCGATGTTTAGCATATAAACGTAAGTCGCCGTTTTCCGTCACCCAACCCTCTAACGGTGTTCCATTGTAGGTAAGCCTTAGAGTAGCCTTACCCTCACGAATAGTTCCGGTGATGGTTGTGCGTTCACACATATTATTGCCAGTGGTGTTAATACGGCGGCCTAGCCACTCACCGTCGAAATCGATAGAAGGAACAAATTGGGGACTATCAGGAAGTTTAGGAAACGACTCGGAATTACTGGACCCGAACCACTGAAGCTCACGACCAACAAGGAAGAAGACAACAAAGCCGATTGATATCGCTATCACAAATCCCTTTTTCATTAGCCTCTTCCTAATCCGCTGACCTTAAGAAAAGAACCCTAACATAATGAAAAGTAATAACTTACCATCAGTTTAATTAACTTTGATATATTCCACAAATTGCATTCAAATGTTGAATATAGAGAAAGCGGCATCGTACAAAATACCGCGCATTGAGAATCAATTATGAGCAGTGCCGGAAGCTCTGCACAGAAAAACCCTAACCTTCCAAGGCATTGCGCCAATACTGAACGGTTTTATCCGACACCAACCCTGTCTCGGTCGCCGCTGATACTATGAAGTCACATAAGCGAGTTGCGACTTCTTCATTACCTAACAAGTATAAACTGCGAATGGCTCGCGTTAACCTTAGCTGGTTATGTTCATGATTCTTTAACCATACGTGATTAGCCGGGCTAAGTGGTAACGATGAAGATATTTCACTCCCGTTTCGCTGCATACCCCAAAACTCAAGCATCAGGTCAAGCACTTGTAGATGAGCTGTGCGGAGCGCTTCTGAATTAGCAAAAAGCACCTTATCTTCTTGAGTAACCAACGGGGCATGTTGATTAAACTTAGTCCCCTCATCTATTGGGAAGAACACTTGAATGTACTTATGGTCATGCTCCAACCAAAAATGATTGTAAGCCAATAACTGTTCTATATTTCGACCAAATTTGTCCGGCGCTTCACCAGATATAAAGCGAGCAATCTCACTCATTTTAAAATCCTACTGACTATAAACCCCCACTTGTGGGCGAATGCATTATTACGCAGTAAGCCGTCAAAAGCCTAGTCCTTTACGTTGTAAGTACCGATTTGGCTTAGAACTCCACGTCCCACGCGTTAGGAATCACTTTTGAATAATTTCGACTTACTTTTCTAACAAACGACACGGGAACTCTGCGACACATTTTAGCTCTGCTGTATGTTCAGGGAATCGTTCCTGAAGAAAACACAATGCATCCGTTGGCGTTGGCGTAGCGTATGAGTTTTAGACTAAAGCCAGCAACCAGTGTGTTAATAACTGAGTACCAAAACCTGAACGACTAAAAGAGGTAGGTAAAATAAGCAGCGAAAGATTACATCTTTCAAAGAAAAACCCTTCAGAAAGCGTCCTTCGGTGCATAGAATTTCAAGCGACTTACACTAGTGAATAATGTAAGTCGCTAACATAAGAGGCTAACGCAAGCGTCTGAACACAACCTGCTGGTCGAGCTCATTCTGATAGTCCGTGTAATCAAGCCCTTGATCAAATATGTACTCAGTGACAAGAGTACGAATGCACTCAACCAATGTGCTTGCTTGCCAAGGCTTTTCAAAGTAACGGTCGATGCCTGCTGCATTAATCGCATTGATGGTATCAGTATGAGTGGCCTGCCCCGTAAGAAGAATTTTCTTGGTATTCGGAAAGCGACTGTCATGGAACACTTCAGTGAGTAACTCCACACCCGTTTTCCCTGGCATCACATGATCAGACACGATGACGGTAATGTGTTCGCCTTCTGCGTCAAGTTCATCAATGAGATCAAGCACTTCTTGCGCTGATTCACAATCTTCAATATTCAGCCAACTCGCCAGCGGCTCTAAATCTTGTATCACTGCGCTCAGTACTTCTCTCTGGTCATCGACACAGATTAAATTAAGCTTCTCCATGTTCACCCTCTATTGGTAACTTGATTCTAAATACAGTTTTAGAAGCATCACTTTTCACAATGATACTTCCGCCATAACCTGCCACAATCCGCTTAACTACTGATAAACCCAAGCCCAATCCAAACGATAAACCACCTTTTTTAGTGGTGAAGTTGGGCTGAAATACCTTTCTACGAGTCGCCTCGTCTATCTCAGGGCCGTTATTCGCGATCGTAACTAATATCCTTTTCTTACTTAATCTGGTTTGAATCTCTATTGCGGCATCGTCTGAATTCGACATTGCATCACAAGCATTCTTTACAATGTTGACCCAAATCTGAACGAGCTCTGTTTTCGAGCCTTTAAAAGACGGTAAATCCGCAGGGCTCAATCGCACAGACACTCTACGTAACTCACTTTGTAGCAACGATAAGGCATGGTTAATGGAGTCGTTAATATCAACCGCTTCTTCGGTGTCGATATCAACTCTGCCAAGTTGTTTAACCGATTTTACGATGCCGACGGTGTGTCTAGATGCCAAACGCAAATCATGTAAATCACAGCCCATCTGCCAAAAACGAATCGCTTCTTCTGGTTTTTTCAGCCAATGCTTTGAAATAATGTCTGTTGCAGATAAAGCATCAATTGGAATCGCCTTTGCAAGAGAGCGAGCAATGTTTTTGTCTAAACCATATTTTCTTTCAAATTGTCGCCCACGTGTTCGTGCTTCTGACGACGACGTTTTCTGACCATGCATTAACCCAAAATCGAAAAATTGACTGGCTTCTGGATGCACTTCTTCAAGCAGATCCATGATGACCGTTTCAAGTCGACCAGATTTACTATTTACGACACCAATAGCGTTGTTAAGCTCATGAGCAATCCCTGCAGCCAATTGACCCAAGGTCGTCATTTGCTCAGCAGTATGTAACTTCTCTAGCGCTTTTTGTTTCGCTATCGCTTCTTGTGTTGCGCGGCGTTGACGACGCGACAACTCATTGACAATTACAGGTGTGAACTGTGCGGTAAGAGGACCAAATTTACGTTCATCTTCTGCAGGCGTGTCTTTATCGATCCACGCTAACTCAACATCGGTTTTAGCAACAACCGTTGAAGATGCTGTCCAATTACCTGAAAAGAAGCTATGAACGCCTATAAAAGCCCCACTACCCGCGCTAAATACTCGCACTTGCGGTGTATTCGCATCGGTATAAAACCCTTCCAGTTCTCCACTAAACACATAATATAAACGAGTGTTTAACGCTGATTGTTCAATAATGGTGTTACCGGCACAGCACGTCACCCGACGTTCTGTTTGGTTAAAATAGCGCTCGATAAGTGCTTCTAGCTTTTGTTGATACACGTATCGTTATCCTATGTGACCAATTGAATGTAGCACCCACACCATAACAAAACTCAGTAGCACACCAACCACACCCAAAATAATACCGATTCTGGCCATTTGATTACTTTGCACATGACCAGTGGCATGAGCCAACGCATTCGGTGGCGTACTGATTGGCAGCGACATACCTAATGAAGCGGCAAAAGTCACAACCAAAATTAACGTTAGCTCACCGCCTAGTGGCGTGAGTGAAGCCATAGACGAACCTAATGCCGCCATAATTGGCATTAACAAGTTAGCCGTTGCGGTATGAGACATAAAGTTTGCCATTACCAAACACAAGAACGCCGCTCCGAACAACACCACATAGGGTGAGTAGCTATCAAACGGAATACTGTTTACCACGAGCTTTGCTAAGCCAGTTTTATCGAGCGCTAAACCAAGCGCAATACCACCTGATACAAGCCACAGTACGTCCCAAGAAATCTTTTTCAGGTCTTCTTTATTGATGATCCCTGTGAGTGAGAACACAGCGACAGGAATCAGAGCGACGGTATAAGAGTTCATGCCATGGCTTGAACCCATTAACCAAAGAATGATGGTCAGCGCAAAAGTGACGTACACCGCAATGGCTTTAGGCGTTTTAAGGAATTTACCTTTAATACTTAGTTCGATTTTCTTTTGGTCAGCTTTGTACATAAAGCCGATTAAAAACCACGCTAACGCCATCATAATAACGACAAACGGCACACCAAATGCCATCCATTCGCCGAACGTAATCAGGTTATCGCCAACCAAATATTTAAGTGCGATAGCGTTCGGGGGGGTACCGATCGGGGTACCAATGCCACCGATGTTAGCGGCAACAGGGATACAAAGCGCAAACGCTACACGACCGGGGTCTTTCGGGCCAAACACAGCCAGTACCGGCGTTAAAATAGATAGCATCATTGCCGTTGTTGCCGTGTTAGACATAAACATCGAAAAGATACCGGTGATCAACATTAAGCCGAGCATCACAAACTTTGGATCTTGTCCAAATGGCTTCAACAACACGCGAGCTAAGTTTACGTCTAATCGATACTTAGTGGCGGCCATCGCTAAGAAGAAACCACCTAAAAACAGCATGATGATTGGGCTAGCGAACGTCGCCATGATGTCGCTGTATTTTAACAGCTCACCAAAATGTTCTTCCCCATGATCAAACCTTAAAAAGATCAGCCCTTTATCCGACAACATCAATAATTGCAGAACGATAATAACAACAGACGTCGCGTAAATCGGGATAGGCTCGAACACCCAGCACAATGCCGCTAATAAAAAGATCGCGATAACGCGTTGTTGAATAATCGTAAGGCCTTCAAATGGAAACGCTGATAGCGGCATTACGAGGATAATGAAAGGAATTAAAATTGGGATAATGTATTTAATATAGGGGCGCATAGCACAAAAACTCTTCCTGAGATAACAACTACTTAGAAATTAGATTTACAGTTCTAATTTAGATCCGACAACGAATTATCGAGCTCTTATCGCTATCTCACTCTCGGCTAGATCAATGATTACGTGATCGCGATACCCCCAGTTTCGTTTCTGTGCGCTACCTCAACGTTTGTATGTCATTTATTGTTGAAATTAAATTCAGGAGTGTGGTTTCTGCGTTTCTAGTCATAATCCGTTCCGGTTATTCTAGGTACTGTCAGAACAGATCAGTCGCTTAAGTCATGTCCATAAATTGAGGACCGCTTCTGAGTAACCTCTCAAATATATGAGTTAGACTTACTCGGATTGTGCGTGGTTTTGCATTTCCTTTTGCCGTAAGTTTATTTTCAAGCTCGCTTAGTAGAGCATGGAAGAAATAATAAAAAGATACCTATTCTCCCCCGAAAACAGTTCTACACAACACAACTTTCGACCGGCTAATAACATGACTATTGTTACATCTAAAAAACGTCCTACCGTTGGCATTGTGCTGCCTATGCTCAGTGGCTTCTACATGGGCGAGCTAAATGCAACCCTTAGAAGGCTTGCGAAAAACCATAAAGTCAATCTGATCTTCATCCGCTCGGGTGAGCGAAGAGATTTTAAACTTCCTATATATTTTAATCATCTCGATGCCCTTGTGGTCGTTCTCCATGCAGCGACAGTAAAGTTGATTGAAGAAGCTATAAACGCAAACATTCCAGTCATTTCTATTGGAGCAAGCTATGCGCCGCTGCCCGTTGAGCAGTATTATAGTGTGCAAAGCGATGGTGTCACTAAGCTCTATGAATGGTTACAAAGTCAAGGACACGAAGAAATCGGCTTTTGTGGCGATCTCACTGTTAATGATATCAGGTCTCGCTTCAAAGCGTATCAACGCACGGTGATTGATCATAAAGGCTCATTCAACCAACGCCATTTCTTCCGCGTGTCGAATTGTTCTCTATCTGGGGGACGAGAAGCCGCAATAGAATTTATACAGCGTAAATCCAAATGCACTGCGGTTATCTGCGCAACTGACCACAATGCTGTAGGTATGATGGAGCAACTGTCTCACAGCAATATCTCGGTACCTGACGATGTCGCCATCGTAGGCATTGATAATATTTTCGTCGGTCAACAATTCAATCCCAAGTTAACAACAGTAGACCAACAGCTTGAGCTTCTAGCGACGCAAGTATTTCACCGCGTGTTGGAACGTATTTCTGGGAAGCCTTTTAATAATGCCAATAATAGTGTCCCGCAAAAGCTCATCGTTCATCAGTCTTGCGGTAACACAAACCCAGATCTCGAACATAAAGAAGATATCAACTCAACTCGCCAAATCCTCTTAAATGTGCAAGGGCGTTCTCCCGCTGAGATATTCGAAAATTTCTATTCACAAGCACAAGGAGGTTTTGACTCAATTAGAGATGCTCAAAGCCTTTACGGAAACAATCTTGACTGGGCCTGTCTCGCTGAGTGTAATTCGGAGCAATACACTATTAGGAAATGGGTAGAAAAAGGCATGACTCAGCCAACTACCCTACCGCAACAAACAGATATTCAAGACGATATTCGCAATTTCCCATTTTTCGAACGCTATGATCATTTCGTTGCTTCCATTCTTCCTATCAACTCAGGGCAAGAAGATCACTGGAAGCTCGTCGCTGTTGTTGATTCATTGCAAGATCACCAAGATATCGGTACACAATCGGTATTCAACAATTATTTAGATATGCTCGCACTGTTCATCGAGCGCGACGAGCTTATCAATACAAGTAACAATCGTCAGAAGAACTCCCAACAGTTGTTGCAACAGCTCAAAGTAGTATCTAACAGCTCAAACGATGGTATCTGGGATTGGGACTTACTAACCAATACTCTTGTCTGGAACAGTCGGTTAACCAAAATGATTGGCTGTCAAGATACCTTTTCTGATCGTAAGTTAGGATGTGACCATCTGTTCCAATATATACACTCAGAAGACTTAGAACTTCTCGAGTCCGCCATTCATAACCACTTAAACGAAGAAGTACCGTTCAAATGTGAATTCAGGATGAAGACGCAACATCGCGGATATATCTGGGTTCATGCCAATGGCTCAGCGGTTCATAATGCAGAAGGGCAGGCTGTGCGCTTCATTGGCTCAATGACGGATGTAACTCAAGAGCGAGAAGATGCGGAAAAGATTCAACATATGGCGTATTATGATGCGCTTACTGGCATCGCTAATCGCCGGAAAATAATGGAAAGCATCGCGCAACACATTGTGAATCGACCTAACCAAAAACGCGCGGTCATGTTGATGGATCTTAACCGTTTTAAGATTATCAACGACTCTTTTGGTCATCACGTCGGTGATGCACTTCTTTGCCACGTGACCAAACATATTCAGAACGTGCTATCAAGTGAACACCTTGTCGCACGTTTGGGAGGTGACGAATTCTTGTTTTTGTGTAATGTCAGTTCCGAAGCAGACATCAACGCACTCGCCACGCAGATTTTAAATGCCGTTCAAAACCCATTGATCGTTGATGATATTGAGATTATCAGCCAAGGAAGCCTAGGCATCGCTATGTATCCTTATGATGGCGTAAGTGCCGAAGAATTAATTAAGCAGGCCGACATTGCCATGTATCAAGCTAAAAAGCTGGGAGGACAAAGCTATCTCAACTTTCAAAGGTCAATGGCAAAAGAGACGGAAAACATAATCGAAATAGAGCACCAACTCAGTCGTGCCATCGCTCAACAAGAAATAAAGGTGCACTACCAACCTCAATATTGTGGGCAAGATGAAAAGATTACTGCTGTTGAAGCACTAGCAAGATGGGAATCTCCAACATTGGGGGATGTCCCTCCTGACCAGTTTATCGAGGTTGCTGAATCAGCTGGCCTAATCAGCAAGCTTGGTGAATGTATCATTCATCGAGTTTGTAAGGATGTTGAAGGATCTGAATGGCTACAAACCATGAGCCATATTTCCATTAATATCAGTGCAAAACAGCTGATACAGCCTCACTTCGCTCAAGAAATCATTCGAACTATTCGCCAATACCAGCTTCCTTTGACGTTATTCTGTATTGAGATAACCGAGTCAGCAGCAATTGTCGATTACGAGTTATGCATAAACTCACTTAAAGAACTACACGATGTAGGAATTTCTATCTCTCTTGACGATTTTGGCACGGGATTCTCTTCTCTATCTCTACTAAAGCAACTTCCACTAAGTGAAGTAAAGATCGACCGTTCATTTATCTCTGACATAACTCAAGGGCAGACCAACTTAGACTTCGTCAACACTATGATCATGATGGGTAAAAGCTTGGGCTATCGTGTTGTAGCTGAAGGGGTGGAAACTGCTGATCATAACCAACGCCTAAACGGACTGGGGATAGATCTGCTGCAAGGTTATTACTTCAGTAAACCTCGACCATTAAGTGAACTGGAATCAGAAGTGGCTATCAAATTGACTAGAGCTTAACCGTGGCACAACGGCATTATTTAAAAGTAATGCCATTCTTATTCACGCTTTGCGTTAACTTTACTGCCTATTGGCAGGTTAACGGAATAAAAATGAGCGTAAACAGTAGATGACATAAAGGTCGTTTAGAACCACAGATAGACCTTGTTGAGATGCCTTATCTGGACTACGACAAACAGACGTACTACCCCAATCAGACAGTTATCTTCTGGCCTCGCTACCGCTGGGGCGCAGGCGGGAATGCTGTCGCATCGTTTGCACCAGTCACTATTTCGCCAACAGAGTAAGTCGTTTCTTATTGAGTTAGGGCTTAATCGCTAGGCCCTAACTCTTCATTATCGAAGGTAAGTAAAACACAAGAGACCTACTCAGAACCTAATTACAGGGAGTAATCAAACACAATGATGTCTTCTAAAAGCGGACGAAACACATCTTTCAGCGCATCATGCTCAGGGTGCGGAAGGTAATTCTGACGGCCTTCTTCATCGGCGAACGTCATTAACACCGAGTGGGTATAACCTTGATTCTTGTTTTCAGGGCTGTCATTTAATCCCCATTCTACTGAAGTGACCCCTTCAACCTTGTTTGGCATCGCTTCAAACAACATCTTTAGTTTTAGAACCTCTGAAGCCTCAGCGTTTTCTTTAAACTTAATCAGTAGAATATGACGAATCATTCCCGTTTCTTTTTGAGTCATTCCTAGTCCTTTCGAGCGTTCGCTTACTGGTTTGTAATGCTTAACCAACACCGAGTCGCGTTCTTAAATTAGAGAACAACAAAATGCCACACGTTACACAACATGCCAAGGCTAGATCGCTAGAGTTTATAAAATACTCCACAACCCAATAACGAAAAATGCTGCACCCGAGGGCCCAGCATTTCTCATGACAATGGTAAGCACATCTTTAACGTTAATCACGACGACCTGTAAGCTGGATCGTTTGGTCTTGATCAACGTTCTTTTGGAATTTTATTCCGCCATTAGCGGCGTCATTTCTTCCTTCAAGCACTGGATCAGATTCAACACGCTCAGCCTTTACTTGATTGCCTTCGCTTCTCATCATATCGAGAGTACTCGCATAAGTACCGTCAGCCGCGAAAGCCGTGTTCATAGATAAAGCCATCAATCCAAGTGCGATTAACTTGTTCATACATCACCTCATTGTATTTCTAATTCTTTGTTCGTTTGGTATCTGTGTTTTTGTTGGGGTAACTTTAACAATCGAACATGAACCATAGATGTGAGCTATGTGATGAGCTGCCGCCGCTCGCAAAAAGACGCACCTTTGAATCAGTGGTTATTCCAAATGTTGAAATCTACCCTGAAAAACAAACAAGCGTAGTTCAGCTTTTAACGGGTTAACTACTTAAAGGCTTAACTGCCTAACTCCTCTACCATCCAAAAAAGAAAAGGCTCCCGAGGGCTGTAATGCCGATCAGTT
>NZ_JBFRPJ010000060.1:0-65163 GCF_041471945.1 Vibrio sp. 10N.261.51.A4 | reverse complement strand
TAATTACGCAACAAAGCCCCATATCTACTAAAAACTTGGCTGATGTTTCCATATTTTGGTTAAGCTGCGGCTCAAGTTCAGCAGGATAATAAGCTTCATTGTTTAAAAGCAACTTCATAATAATTGGCTGAGCAATATGTAGGTCGCTCTTCTTTGCCATCAGCGTCGTTAGCTCTTCATAGATGTTGTTTTGATATTGTCGCCAACTGCTATTGGTATTTACCCACTCTTTAGACCAAGCCAAAATAATCTGTTTTTGTTCTTTCGATACTGAACCTAACCACCGTTCTGCACGCTCTTCTATTCTGTTTCGGTATCGCTCTCTCGAATCGTCATCGTTCAACGACAACCTTTCTTCATAATAGTCTTGCTGCTTTTCACGAAAGTTCTTTAAAAACTCCCTGTCTTGCTTAGGGCTAAGCTGCATACTCAAGGCGTAAATATCTGGAGCGAACTTATTGACGATTGTGCGAATATGCTCTTTCGTTTGTTCACTTTGGCCCACAATAAAAGCGGGATTCATATCCGACCGATCTACGTTTTGAATCGCTTCTAATTGCGAGATGTACAGAGGTAGCTGAGTTTCTTTATGCCATTTCTGTAATATATCTAATCGCTCTTCAAGCTCTGATTCTTGGCTATTTGAGAGGGAAACAAAATCTTCTATATAGCTAACGACAAACCAACCTATATTGTTATAGGCGAACTTGGTCCCGCACCCAGTAAATAGAAAACAGATCACTAAAACTAACCACCGGCACTTTCTCATTCTACCCTCTCACGACATTCAACAAAGCCACAAACCGATTAACTCATCCCTTTAAGGTTAGCCCAGTTTTTATAACGCTAATTCTAGCTCTTATAAAAGTAGTCTTAATAAACAGTGGTCGTAAGAACTTTGAGATAAATTGAGACCCAAACTTGCTAATCTAGCTATTTAGGCAAATGATTAAACTAAAAATAATTAATGGCAGTGATGTGACTTGATTTTATTACTCATTTGACGTGATACGAACCCTATAAATGAGTTGGGTTGACGTATTTAAAATGATTGATATTTGGGAGGGAAGCTATGGCCGCTATTCCTGATCATCCAAGCGATTTAGAATATGAGCTTTGTTATTTTGATGATGGTTCAATAACCACAATCACGATATTGGTTCACAATCGACAGGAAGCGATGACTTGGTATCTTAGCGAAGGAAAACATATCAACGATCTTTATTCGATAAGACCCGATGAATAATGCTTTGGTATAGAGGACTAGGTCGATAAACCTAAGATAAGAAACTTAAGTGGCATTTTGTGGAACACCCTTTACTGCAATGCCATTAATTAGCAATGTCGTTAATTAGACATATCGCAGCAAAGGGATTCAGTCTCGAATTACTTCAGGATTCGGGCGCGGAATTGACGACCCTTCATTTTACCTGATTCGATTTTGTTCAGTGCTTTTTTAGCCACAGATCTTTCTACCGCTACGTAAGCACGCATTGCAAACAGATTGATCTTACCTACTGATTTACCATCAATGCCGCCTTGGCCCGTCAGTGCGCCAAGAATATCACCAGCACGAAGCTTAGCTTTCTTACCGCCATCAATTTGGATGGTAACCATGTTTGAGTAGTACGGCTTAGCAATTGGTTTTGCTGGCAGTTCAGATGGCTCGATTGGCATGTCCATGTACTCATCAATTTGAGCAACACGGTACATCTCTTTTTCACTAAAAAAGCTGATCGCTACGCCTTTGCTTCCTGCACGGCCAGTACGACCAATACGGTGTACGTGAACTTCAGGGTCGCGAGACAATTCAAAGTTGAACACAGCATCTAGGTTATCAACATCAAGACCGCGAGCCGCAACGTCTGTCGCCACTAGAATCGAGATGGTTTTGTTTGAGAACTGAACCAAAGCTTGGTCACGTTCACGCTGTTCCATGTCACCATGAAGTTCGATAACACTGAAACCGCGGTGGCTTAGCTCATCGTTTACGTTCTGCACTTCTTTCTTAGTGTTACAGAACACAACCGCAGACTCCGGTTGGTGATGCAACAACAGCAGCTCTAGAGCGTCATCACGAGCTTCAGAACCTTCTAACTTGTAGAAGTGTTGTTGGATGCTTGAGTGATCGTGTGTTGATTCAACCTTCACCATTTCTGGATTGCGCATAATGCGGTCTGCAACAGATTTGATCTGTTTAGGGAAAGTCGCACTGAATAGCAGAGTTTGGCGTTCTTTTGGCGCCGCTTCAATCACAGCATCCAAAGCGTCTTGGAAACCCATCTCTAGCATGCGATCCGCTTCATCTAACACAAGTGTGTTCAGCTCAGACAGGTCAATGCGGCCTTTCTCTAGGTGATCAAGAATACGACCAGGTGTGCCTACAAGAATGTGTGCGCCATGCTCTAGTGAACCAATCTGTGGGCCCATTGGCATACCGCCACATAGTGTCAGCACTTTAATGTTGTGAATACCACGAGCAAGAGTACGAATCTCTTTTGCTACTTGGTCTGCAAGCTCACGAGTCGGACATAACACTAAAGACTGAACACGGAAACGCTTAACGCGTAGGTTCTGCAGCACGCCTAAACCGAAAGCAGCTGTTTTACCTGAACCCGTTTTACCCTGACCGATAACGTCCTTGCCATTTAGGATAGTAGGAAGACTTAACGCTTGGATCGGCGTCATTTCAGTATAACCAAGAGAATCTAACGTATTTAGAAGCTCTGGTTTAAGGGCGATTGAAGAGAATTTTGAAGTGCTCAATGGAAATATCCAACTGGTGAAAAACAGAGTGCATTATGAGTGTTTTTGAAAATTATTCCACCTTAATCACAGTTTTGGAGAAACATGTTAGGCGAACACAAAAAAGCCAGCTTACTTAGCTGGCTTTGACTTCTATACGAATTGCTTTCTATGGCACACCGTGACCTTTAGATGCCACCCATACGCGATACCACTGTTCGCGCGTCAGCTCGATTTTCAGTGCATCAACGGCCGTCTTCACACGCTCAATCTTACCAGAACCAATAATTGCAATTGGACTAGATGGTAAACGACGAACCCAAGCGTAAATCACTTGATCAATGCTGTCTGCACCGACTTCTTGACGAATCGCCTCTAGCTCATCACGAACGCGAACCGCTTGCGCTGAATCACCACTGAAGATGCTACCACCACCGAGACAAGACCACGCCATCGGGCGAATGCGGTTCATCTGCAGTTGATCTAGCGTGCCATCATGAGCCACTTCGAAGTTCAATGGGTTGATTTCAACTTGGTTGGTCACTAACGGCTTACCGAGTCGAGATTGAAGCAGTTCGAACTGACGCGGTGAAAAGTTAGAAACACCGAAGTGCTTAACTTTACCTACTTTGTGTAGCTCTGCGAACGCTTCTGCTACTTCATCGGCATCCATTAACACGTCAGGGCGGTGAATCAACAATACATCGATATCGTTAACACCTAAGTGCTCTAATGAGTTATTTACTGATTGGTAAATATGCTGCGCGCTGGTGTCATAGTGATTGATCTTACGATCTGGAGTGTGGTCACCACATAGGTTGATATCGCACTTGGTGACGATTTGAATATCATCACGAAGGCTTGGTTCAAGCGCTAACGCCTCACCAAACAACTTTTCACATTGGTAGTTACCGTAAATATCCGCGTGATCAACAGTTGTGATGCCAAGATCAATATGTTGCTTCAGGAAAGTCAGGCGTTGTTGCGGGGTCATGCCCCACTCTGCTGTACGCCAGTATCCTTGCACCAGCTCAGAAAGTTCTGGGCCTTGTGGCGCTATCGTTACTCTTGCAACCATGGGTTGTCTCCTTTATCAATACTGAACGTATCCTAAGCTCGTTTTACCGAAGGCTCAACGTATAACAAATGGCAAAGCTAAACGCTTATTAAAAATGTGAGAGCCGCAGAAAAACGAACACTTAAATGAATTATAACTTGCTGTCTGCCCGCGAGCCGTTCTCCTGAAAGGCTTGTTTAGCCTAATAAATAACGAAACTATCTATAAATTTGAGCAATTAAAAACGATTAAGTTCAACCGTTAAGTTGTCACCATCACTCTGTAACTGAATCCAAGGAGAAGTAGGGCTAGAAGAAGATAAGCTAGGCACATTCCACACACTCAGTTGCTCTGCTGAACCGTGAGGCGCGTTGATGAATTCGACCAGCTGTTTATCCACCTTATCGAAACCAACACCTTCATTTCGAGCTTGTTCGAGTTGAGCTGTAACATCGAATTCATCTTCACCAATACGAATTGAACTGAGAGCAAAGCCATCTTGGCGAAGGTATGCCTGAAGCTTTGTGTAACTTAGGTCCGAATATGGCAGGTTTAAGCGAACCGTTTCGACACTTGAGTCCCCCAACTCCAGTTCAACATACACATCCAGGTCGTAATATTGGGTTAAGTCACTGCACAACAAAGTACCTTCGATCTCACCACAATCCATCAACTCGATATCATTAATATAGTTTTGAGAATTCGGCAGACTTGGGCTGCTGTTAAATACTGTTCTTAGCCACCAGCTTTCGGTTGCTTGCGCTGAAAATGAAATAGCATTGAGGGACAGCATTAGAGGCAAGATTAGAACTTGAAAGATTTTCATCGACTGGGCTTATTTAGCGCTATATGAAGTGTCCATTATACGTGACCAAACGACAAACAACTGCTCGAGTCGCAAATTTTAGGCAAAAAAAAACGGGCATACATGCCCGCTAGATAAATTCATCACCGAATAACGTAATCCGTCACGTTGAGAACCATTACGAAAGAGAGAATATCACTCTCCCACAACAGTTACAACATGACATACCCATTACTTGTAGCCACCTTCAATAGCAGGCTCTTCAAGCGACAATCTGACTTTGTTACGTTGAATAGCTTCTGGCGGCAAGCTGATGAAGCCGTATTGGTTCAAAACGACTTGATGATCTTGTGACAAGGTAAGCCCAACAAAGAACTCCTCTTGTTCCGTAAAGCCTTTGCGATGCACTGGAATATTCAAGTACATGTAATAAACCGTTGCTAACGGGTAACGACCAGAGAGGATCGTTTCTTTGTTTAGGTCGTAGTTCACACCTAGGTTATCAACCACGCTCAACCATTTCACATCAGAGATCTGATCTGAGTAAACGGTGTAACCAATGGCGGCATCTTCGTCTTCAATCTTATTAATCAGATCAGGTAAATCCGCTAAGAACTGAGTATGGGCATATTCTCCTTCTGTTCCACATTCGACCCAACTTGAAAAGGCAGTATGGCCTTTCAGGTTGTGATCAATGGCAAAGGGCAACATATGAGTATCTAGGCTTTCACCGTTACGAATATCACTACTTGCTGACCATTTTGGATGTTTAGGATCGTTAGAACAACCAAACACATCAATTAATTCAGCGACGGTGATTGATGTCGCAGGGTTATTTTCATTGGCTAGAATCGCAATCACGTCAGCGGTAAACATCAGCTCTGTTGGCCTATAGCCGTAACGCATATCAAACCTTGCCATCTCTTTGTCAGTCCACTTTTTGGAAGTGATACCAACACGCGAGCGCTGCATGATCATCTGTTCTGGGACGCTGTCACTCAACAAGATTTCTAAGTCGATCTCTTGGCTCTTAAGCAGATCTTCTACAAGCCCCTGCATATTCGGCTCAATCGCGACCAAACCAATGTCACTGGCATCATTCGCAAATGTCGATACAGAGAACAACGCAGGTACAGCAGCAAGCAGCAAGCCCGATTTATTAGCTAGACATTTCATTACTGGCCTCCTACTGGATCAATCGACGTTTTAGACTCAACATCGCTATTACTATCGAGCTGCATTTCTGAAGTGAAGATGTTCCAAGATGGATTCACTTCCATGCTTTCTGTCTTAATCACCGCAATCGTTCTGCGCTTACGCTTGTGAAGGTGCTGAGTTAAGCTGGTTATCTGAGTAAACTCTTGTTCGAAGATACGCTCACCATTGATGCCTCTATCAATCAATGCGTCTCGAATCACGCCAGTTCTTTTCTTGGCCAATGCTTTGTTATAAACGTTTGTACCTTCAGCACTGGTATCTCCGACCAAGGTAACCGAAGCATCAGGCTGCTCTCCTAGTAAACGCACCAACTCATTTAATACAGCGGTATGATCAGGTTTAAGGTCATACTTATCAAAATCAAATGCCACACTTAATACTTCAACATCTTCGACAATTTTCCAATTAGCACACCCTTTAATGTCTACCGTTACACCTTCTGGCGTATCGGCACATAGATCTCGCTGGTTAATCACACCATCTCGGTCATTATCCGCTAAGTCATCAATTTGGTGGCGTGTCATTGTCGTATCAGGCGTTTCTGCACATCCCATTAGCAAGATAGAGCTAAGTAGCGCTAGTTTAAAATATCTCATTACTTATTCTCCCCTTGCCACTCTTCTGGATGTTCAATCCTCAACGCATACGTCAACATACCCATCGCATTTAACACTCGATAAGCCGCTAACGTTTGATCATATTCAGTGCTGATGAAGTTTCTTCGAGCCAAAAACACTTCTACTTTTGCATCCAGTACATCAAGAAGGCTTCGTCTGCCAACATTGAATTGCTGGATATAGCCAAGCTCTGCAATTTTCGCTGCATCAACATTCTGTTGAAGTAAGGATTTTTGCTGCTCAAGCATTTTGTAAGCGTTCCAAGCCAGTTGTGTACCTTCTCGAACCTCACGCTCTGTTCGTAATCGGATCGCCCTTGCCTCTTCCACTCGCCAAGCTGACGATTCAACCCTGGAGTCGGTAGAGAAGCCATTAAACAGGTCATAATCCATCGTCAACATGATACGTGCATCTTCATCGACACCGCCTGGCGGGTTAGATACGTTGTCATTCTTATTGGCATGAAGCTCAAGTTTTAGCTCTGGGTAGTAATCCCCCTTCTCACGGCGCATTTCTTTACGAGCGGCATCAATATCAAGCAAAGAAGCTTGGATTTCAGGGTGATTCTCGACAGCCTGTTCAAGCGCGACCTGTGCTGAACTTGGTAACAAAGCATAATCAAAACGTGGATAAACCAAGTTCACAGCAGGCTTGCCGACTAAACGTAGGTACTGAGTTTGTAAATCAAACAGGTTGTTTTGAGCAGCGATTAGTGAAGATTGCGCCGTCGCAACACGGGCGGAGATTTGAGCCAGATCCGAGTTGCTACTCAAGCCTTTGCTCTTTTTATCTTGGATATCTTGATAGATCTCTTGGTGCTCTTTTACATTACGCTTAGACAGTTCAAGTAGCGTCTCTGCTTTTAGGATATCGAGGTAATTTCTCACCACATCTAACGATACGTTTTCAGCTCGCGAAATCAGAGTTAGACGCTCAGCTTCCGCTTCGAACGTCAGTCGATCGACATTCGAGGTCGTTTTAAAACCATCGAATAGTAACTGGGATACTTTAACGCCAATTTCCGTTCTCGTTAGGCCTCTATCATCGCTATCGAGTTTGCTGCCACTGTTGTAGCGTGTCTCTTCATAGCCTGCTGCCGCGTACAAGTTCACTTGTGGCATATACAAACCACTCGCAGCGTCTCCGTCTCTGACCACCGATTGGTATCGGGAGTATTGCGCCAATATCTCTGGGCTATAGTCGATGGCAAAGGCCACGGACTCTTCTAATGAAGCTGCTTGAGACAGCCCACTCATTAGCAAGCAAGAAGAGAGTAAGAATTTTGAATGCATTACACTTCCTTTTATATTTATGCTTTAACCCACTTCATCGTTCACGAAGTGAGTTTTCCTTAGCTCGTAAAATAGGTTTTAACCAATAACTCAATACTGTTTTCTCTCCGGTTAATATATCGACCGCGACTTGCATCCCTGGGATAATGCTAAAGGCAGAGTTTTGTTGCTGGTCTTCGTTTAACTGAATATGGGCACGATAATAGGCGTTTCCGTCTTCCGTTTGTAAGGCGTCGGCACTCACGTAAATCACCTCGCCTTTAAGTCCGCCATAAATGACGAAATCATAGGCCGTGAATTTAACTGTCGCACCCAGCCCGTTATGAACAAACGCGATATCTTGCGGAGAGATTCTCGCTTCAACAATCAGGTCACTGTTTGATGGGATGATCTCAATGATTGGCTCGCCGGGACGAACTACACCACCAATGGTACGCACAAAGATCTCTTTGACTGTGCCATCAACGGGCGCAACAATTTCGGTACGCTTGAGTTGGTCGGCAATCGCCTGCTGGCTTTCGTTCAGCTGCGCTATCTTGCTCGCCACTTCATTCAACTGGCCTTGCACTTTGGTACGAAAATCTAAAGCGATACTTCGATGATCCGCTATCGACTCTGAGTAGGCAGCTATCTGCTTCTGCGCTGCTACTTTTGAGCTAGCAATATCACCTTTGAGTTTGACTACATCACGGTTGAGTTTAAGTAGCTCAACTTCCGCAACAGCACCGCTCGCTACCACGTCTTTCAGCATGTTGCGCTCACGAATCACAATCTCGAGGCTGCTTTCAAGAGTCTGGATATTATTAAACGTATCGACACGAGCTTGGTCTTGTTGCTCGATACGAAGTGCCGCCTCTTCCAGTTCAGACTTCAACTGTCCTAAACGTTCTCGGTAGTTCGCCTTGGCATTCATTAACGCAGGGTGGCTTGATACATCAACCGCAATATCTTGAGGCACCAAGACCACTCGCTCATACCACTCTTTCGCATCGTTATTTAAAACGACCGTCGACAGCTCAGCCTTTAATCTTAATTGCTGAGCAAGCAAGGTATCCGCTTGTTGAGCCGACTCTAAAAACGCCGCCTTAAAACGTGTGTCTTCTAACTTAGCTAGAGGTTGCCCCTTCACTACAGATTGGCCTTGTCGCACCATGATCTCTTGAACCAGTCCACCTTCTAAGCTCTGAATGGTTTGCACCGAAAGACTTGGAACGACTTTACCTTCACCGATCACGACTTCTTCTAATGTTGCCCACGTAGCCCAACCGATAATTGATACAATGAGTAGAGCACTCAACCAAATCAGCTTTCGAGAGCGGAATGCTAAGTGGTTGTTGGTCCATTGAATATCATTACTCATGACGACCTCCCTTCACCACAGATACCGTCTTAAACCGGCTCGTACCTTTAGGTACACTTTTCTTCTGTAAAGAGAGAATTTCTTTAGGTTCACCTTCTGCCACGATTTGACCTTTATCCAATACAATCACTCGATCACACATCATCAAGAATGAAGACTTATGGGAGCTGATTAGCATTGAGGTTTCTCTCGGCATACTTTGCAGCGCATTGAAGAATTGAATCTCAGCTTGACTATCTAATGCACTGGTTGGCTCATCCATAATCAACAACTTTGGACAACGATACAGAGCTCTCGCGATGGCAACGGCTTGACGCTGACCACCAGAAAGTAACCGACCACCCTCACCGACAGGTGTTTCAAGGCCATTGCTTAGGCGCCCCATGTAACCATTCAAACCCGACTGTTGAAGAGCTTGTCTTAGCTTTTCTTCATCAACGTTGGTCGCACCAAGCGTAACGTTGTCGTAAACACTGCCAAAAATAAGATTAGTGGTTTGCCCTACCCAACCCATGCCACTACGCAGAACGCTGGTTGGCCATAATTGCCCATCGATTTCTTGATAGAAAGCTTGTCCTGTTGTTGGCAAATACTGGCGCGCAACAATCGATAGTAGAGTTGTTTTACCCGCGCCTGCCGCACCGACAAGACCAACTCGCTCACCCGGTTTGATCTCTAGGGAAATCTCCTTTAATGCAGGGCTTTGAGTCTCTGGATAAGTAAACGTCACTTCATCTAACCTAACCCCACCATCAAAGTCTCCTTTGTCGATAACTTGGTGTTTGGACTCTTCCTGAGGTAGCTCCATAATCTGATTCAGCCCTTCAACGGCCGAACGTGTTTGCTGGAACCTCAGCAATAGAAGAGAAAGCTGGTTCACCGAACTTGCAGCGCGCCCACTCAACATCACAACGGCTATCAAACCACCCATACTCAGCAAGCCTTCAGAGATCTGATACACGCCGAAGATGATCAGAGTGATGGTAACGATCTGCTGACTGGACTGAATAGAGTGCGTCACGATATTGGAGTAATGACGAGATTGAGTCTGCCATTGAGAGAGCGACGAAATCGTCTGTTCCCAACGCTTCTGGGTAATACCCTCAGCATTGTTTTGCTTGATATCCGGAAGGGTTGTTAAGCAATCAAACAGCTGGGCTTGTCTTTGTGTCGAGAGACGTGCGGTTTCATCGAATGTTTTCTCGACCTTGCCTTTCATCGCGATGCTCAGCACAATCAAAACAAGCATGATCGCGACAGGTATGAACATCATTGCGCCACCGAGCCAGCCGATAAGCAGTAGGAATAACAAAGTGAATGGCAGATCGACTAAAGTGACTAACGAGATAGAAGTGAAGAAATCTTTCACGCTATCGAAGTCTTGAAGCTGTCTGGCAAATGCGCCTACCGATTGAGGTCGATTTTCGAGCTTCATACCAAGGACTTTCGAGAACAGCTGAGAAGACAACTTGTTATCAATATAGCGCCCAGCCATATCAGTCACAGAGCTTCGTGAGCTTCTCAATACCCAATCAAAAATAACAACGATACCAACGCCTGCTGCTAATACCCAAAGCGTGTTAAACGCTTGGTTTGGCACAACACGGTCGTACACATTCATGGTAAATAACGGAACCACTAGCGCAAGCACGTTGATCAAGAACGAAGCGATAAACAGATCGCGATACCAAGGCTTCACTTCTTTGACCACCCGCCACAACCAACGGGTGTTGGATTTACTGTCATTGCGCTCATGTGCCTGAACACGGGCGTCATCAAGCGCTTGAGCACCCACTTGCCAAACAAATGCATCCACTTTAATGACTAAGTCTTTAAGGAGAATTTGTTGGCTTAAGTTGGATTCACAATTCAATACTTGAAAGTCGCCAACGGAGCTTTGGGTTACGACAAGAGGAGACCCTGTCGCGGACTCAACAGCAACAACAGGGAACTGACATTGATTCAATAATTCTTTTTTAACGTGGCTCAGCGTTAACCCCGATTTCTCAATCGCTCTTGGAAAAAGGGATTCATTGAGCCTGCCTTCATTTAAAGGTAGGCCAGACACTATTTTGGAAGGGTGACTGCGAACATTAAAATGCTCACACAACCACTCAACACAAGCTAGCCAGCTGTCTTTTTGTTCTACCAATCTAAACTTCCTTTTATAGACTGTACATCTAACTTACAGCGTTAAATTATTGTCTTCTATCATTTTTTGTAAAATTTGTGCTTCTAATGCACTGCTACTGTCACCTTGATACAGATCGTCGTACGTGACATCAGCTAGCAAGATGTTTTGTTGAACGTCTTCGTCACCATTAGGTTTAATAGAAATGGTCACACCTTCACCAGATTCTTCTAAATCTAGATATTGTGTTGCCCCTAGCCCTGTATTAAGCCCTAGGCTTCCCAAAATACCCGAGAGGTCAATTGCATCAGTGTCTGGAGACGCATCAAAATCTTGAATCACATCGTAGCTTGGTGCTTCTGCACTCCCTAAGCCTGAAGATGCGAACACAAAATTGTCAGAGCCTGTACCGCCAATCAACAGATCGTTATCATCTGTCGCGGTAATCGTAGAATCCCCTTCAGCGACAAACTCAATCGATACGGTTTGGGGTAACCCGACCGCTTGGTTATTGCCTATCTCTGCAGACGGCTCTATCGTTAGGTCAAATTGATCACCACTGTTGTAGCCCCCGGTAATCGCTAGGTTAGGCACATCTGCCAAGTCCACCACATATTGACCATAGACCATAGAGCCGTGTGAGAACGTCAAACCTGCGGGAATATCATGAATTGTAATGAAGCCCACTTCTGAATCAGCAGGGTTTACAAGAGAAAGGTCTAAACCAAGAGGAATCGTGCCACTTGCTTCTGCCACGATCGAAGAATATTCAACGCTCAATAACGGTGCATCAGGCTCTGGTGTGATAATAAGCGTCATGTCTTGCGAGCTCGGGTCACCCGTGTCGACCACTAACTCACCGAGTACCGTATTTTGATCAACCGTTCGGCCGGTAATCGTAATATCGAGGTTACCAAACGCATCGCCTGCAAAGAATTCGAGCTCATCAACAGAACTTGCTTTAACGAGGATCGTCGCCTGTATGATGCCACCAACACTGGTGAAAGAACTGGTTTCTGATCCAATTCGAATTCGGTCTAACCCAACTAACCCTGATGGGTCCGAAGTTCCATTCACTGTTACCGTAATTGCTAAAAACTCATCACTGTTAGTTTCAAAGCTATTGGCATCAAGAGGAATCACGATGCCATCATCTTCACTTCCAGTGAGCTGTTCAGGTAAATCGAAGAACTCAACTTTGTCACCTATAGGGTTAACACCTACAGTAAATTCAGATTGTGTATAACGGATATCCGTCGTACCAATTTCTTGAGTAATCGCCTCTAGAGACAGATTAATGTCACCACTAAAGTCTCTTGGTGGCAGAATGACTAGATTAGATAACTGACTTGGATCTAACTGCCACTCATAGGTAGGGTTTCCATCGAAGGTACCGCCATCAGCACCATTGTTTGGAACCAACTCATAGTTGTCTCCGATTTTAATCGCGACAACTGCGCCTTCAGGAACTCCCTTCAACGAAAGCGACATGTTTTCAGAACCATCTTGGTCAATCAGCTCTGCGCTAAGTGATGACAACGAAATGTAATTATCTTCATCTCCGATAATATCCTCTGTTATCAAGTTCGCCGCATCAGCGACTGGCTCAACAGTAATAGTCACGACCGTCGTTTTATCTTGCGTATCCGTTTCTGTCACGCAATCCGCTTCATCGGTAATATTTGCAGTTACCGTGAAGGTGATATCGCCGCTGTAATGTTCAGGTGGTGTTACCAACACATCACTCAAGCGGCTAGGATCCGTTACCGTCCAAGTACCATTGCCGTTATCAACCAACAAGCCAGTATCAGCAGGACTCTCCGATAGTGTTACACCATTTGATACTGTGATGGTCAGAGAGTTAACTGTCTCCTTGCCAGTAGCACTATTGCCTTCACCCGTGATTAACTGACCGTCTTCAACGCTATCACCAAGAACCAGTTCAAGGTTAAGGTCTGTCGCGATGTCTTCTTGAATGGTTGTGGAGTCGGCTTCAACCGTAATGTCATCGACCACAGGCAGAACTTGGATACTAATGGTTTGGGCCGTCGTCACCGTATCACCGCTACATGGTGAGGTCTCAATTGTCTCTATGGTGAAATCAATACACCCTGCAAAATCTTCATCCAAGCCCGTTAACGTTAGTTTCGAAAGTCCATCTGCAGTGATTGAATAACCGACGATCTCACCAGAAGCATCGTATTCAGCAATCACACCATCACCGGAGATCTCAACGCCTTCAGGAAGAGAATCGGCAGGAATATAGAAAGAGATCGTATTGTCTGGGTCATTCGCTACATTAGTATTGAGCAAGCCCGTTAAATCGATATCTTCACCTTCATTAGTCTTAATATCACCACCCGGTTGAATGGGACTTGGTGGGCCAACAGGGTCACAAGAACCGCCACCGCCGTCATGACCAGTAATTTGCAGCGGGAAAGTCGCATCAATATATCTCGCATCATCACCATCAATCACACGAGCACGAACCACAATATCCAGTACCGGAGTATCACTTGGGCTGGAAATCGTCGCATTATCTAAAATGTACGCTGCGAGTTCTTGGAAAGAGTCACTCGTTAACCCATCCGCCGATATGATCCAATTCCCAGAGCTATCTTGCGCAGCACCATTAGGGTGCTCAACAATCAACGAATTGCCGTCGGGAATCTCGATCAAAATATAATCTAGGTACTCTGACCCATCGATATCCGCGTCGACGAACGTCACGGCGTTAGAGATATCAACATGCGAGCCATCTGTACTCTGTAACAGCTCTGTAGAGCCTTCTAATCGAGTATCTAGCTCGACACGAGCATCGACAGTCACGCTAATGGATCCGGTAATATCTTTAATATCCGTTGCACCAGTTGGAGAGGTATCCGTGACTTCATAGGTGATAGGAATTGAGAATGTTCCGCTTAAATCTTCTGTCGCTGTAACAGAAAGCCTGCCGCTGCTTAGAAGATCCGAAAGCGTTGGCGTTGTTGAGTCCAGTAGAGTATCCAAATCTAAGCCTGAAGCTGGGACCTGAATAACACTCCCATCAAAATAAAGAGTGAGATCTGCAGGTAGGCTATCAATGACATATCCCGTCAAGGATTCGCTGCCATCAATATCCTGATTCACTGAAGGTTCAAGGTTCAGGCCGATTTGACTGTCTTCGATGCCTTGAGTACTGACCACTTGACCGTCTTCTTGATCAACGACCGGCGCTAGCTCTACTTTAAGTGTCATAGGAAACTCGCCCGAATCACCATCGGGCTCAGTTGAGATAGCAATAACGGTCAGTTCTAATTCACCACTAAAATCAAGAACTGGCTTGAGATACAGATCATCCAGTTGAGCGTTAGAGACTTGGAATACGGGCCCTGTCACATCATCAACATACGCAATCGTCAGCGATACTGGTTCGCCCAACGCATCCACCAGCAAAGTGCCTTCAGGAATGTTAGTAAGCAGTATGTTGATCTCTTCTGAAACATCGTCATCCGTCGTTTGTATGAGGAAGTCGAGCTGTATTAACCCATCTTCATTCAAGACCGATTGGTTGCTGATGACTTTACTGTCACTGTCGTATTGCCAATGACCATTACCACCGTCTACCGCGATAGGTTCATCCACAACACCTTTCAAAAAGATATTGATGGTTTTTGTATCACTTGACGCTTGCCCATTGATAGGAATAAGTGAATCGATCGTCGACTCAGTCGCTATTGCTGTTACGTCTATTGACAGATCTTCAGTAAAGGAACTGATGTCTTCTTTAGGCTGAATATAAGCAACACCATTGGCGATAGCTTCGGCAGTGACTGAATAGGAATTATTGCCTATCTTTGCGGTACCATCACCTTCAACAGACCAGCCATCTTGAACTTGGATAATATAACTTAACGATTCAGAACCATCGGTGTCCGCCAAAGCGCCTTCAATAACGTCTTTGAGGTAAATAGCTTCATCCTCTAGTCCCTTGTAGTCTTTAACAGACACATGAGGAGTATCAGCATCAGGTGAAATATCGACAGTAACGGTATGTACAATACTTGCCGTTTTATCATCTGGGTCAGCGAATGAATTGCCAGACTCTGTTGCAACCGCAGTAATCTCAAACTCAAAGCGACCCGCTAGGTTGTCGTCAGCCCTGATTTCCATTTTATCAATCTGAGCCTGTGTGTAAGATTTCCCTTCTTTGACTGCGTTGCCATTTAACGTCAAATTCAAGCCGTCAGGAATCCCACTAATCTGGTAGCTCAATGTTTCTGACGTATCTTGATCCACCAGCTGAGCTGTTATGTCCAAACTGACTGGGTCTGAGTCATCTTCTACTGAATGATAGGAGAATACGGAAGCCGACCAATCCGGTGCATCAGCCACCGGTAAAACAGACACTGCAACATCAGCCGTCAGTTCTTTAGGATCCGTATCAGTGCTAATGATTGCGTTGATCGCTAGGATAACCGTTGAGGTGGTATTGGATTCATGAAGCGCGGGACGATAAGTCAACTGTCCATTAGGCCTAGTGAACTGACTATCAATCGCTGCCAATTGACTTCCAGACAAGGTGACCTTGCCGTCTACAACTTGAAGCAACACCCCATCAAGGTACAAGCTACCACCGTTTAGCGATGCTTCTGAGAACTCGATAGCGGTAACAGTTTCACTTTGGTCAATATCACCAGTTGAAACACTAACGACAATTATCGCATCGTTATCTTCTGTGGTTTCCGAATCTTCATAACGGATAAAGCCTTCGTTATCATCTAGAACAAGTGTGGCACTACTAGTGACTTCATCGCCGTCTGTATCTCGGACTAGGTACTCAATTTCATCCACTAACTTAGGATCATTTGGATTTGTAGCTACATTTTGATTTGTAATTAATTGATAGCGACCATCTGAGTGAAGCGTAAACTGACCATACACGGTACCATCAAAACTATTAATCAAATCAATCTCGATTGACGTAATTGCATCAGTAAAAGTGTAGGTAGCACCACGATATTCGAAGCTAACAATGACGGCACCATCAGCCCCAGTAAACTCTTCGGTGAGGAATTGGCCACTCAGATCATCTCCCTCAACTAACTCGATAGAACCATCTCGAACAGTCGGCACATCATCTTTTACGTTGACAGAATAAATAGCAGGATCTGAGCTGTCTCCATCCGCATCATTGACCACTAACTCAAAATTCAGTTCTAACTCGTTCTCACCATTATTTCCATACTCGTGATCTAATGGTGCATAGAGATCAAACTCAGTGGTCCCATCATTATTAAAGCGAATCCTAAATACGTTATTGCCGTCAGTGTCTTGCCCATAATACCAACCATCAGAATCAACAGCTTGAAGGGATATCGCTTTACCGGCACTGGTGTAGCCAAGTGAATCAAAAGCAGCGGTGTTGACCGTGACAGAAACAACATCATCAGAGCCTTCGATAATACCCAAAGATGGGCTACTATCTTCGACTCCAACTGGCTGACCATCTCCTAGCAAAGCATCTTCATCAACTGAGATGCTTCCAGTCACCGAAATTTCAGGGTCTTTACCGTCATAGATTTTTATTTCAGATTCTTGCGTGTCTCTCGAACCATCGGAATCAATGGTGACGATAAAAGCTGGAATCGTCAGTTCAGTGTCTTTTGAACCAGAGCCATGATCAATGGACTGATACAGCTCAATAACGACATCAACGTTTGTAGAGCCATTGGCTTCAAGGCTGAAAGGATCGGGAAATTTGATTCTGAAAACAGCATCGCCGTTACTAAGAACCGCATCAAAGGTACCATTGCCGTTATCGCGCCAAGTTAGCGCTTCACCATTGCTGGTTACCGCAACACCATCGTTATCTAGAACAGCTGGTGTCGTTTCTACATCCAAACCCAAGAAAACCAGAGAGTCATTGCCCGCGGTAACAGCTAAGCTCACGTTTGCTGTTGACCCAACTCCCGATGGAGTACTATCAGCAACAGGAATTTCACTCAGTTCAACCGTTCCAGAGCCAATCGTTGGCTCACCGCCATCAGTCACTGATACATTCAGGGTTAATTTGGTTTCATCGTTGTCATCATCTCTAGCGGTAACAACAAATGGAAGTTGGTCTGTAATGTTATCTTGGTCGAGTCCCTTAAAGAGTTCAAAAGTATAAGTAACATCAGTATCCGCCTCACCTGAAGGAGAGGCAAAGCTCAAGGTGAATGCTTTATTGTCAGCACTTTCAGAACCAACATAGCCAGTAAGTTCACTTCCATCCGCAGAGACCACATAAATGATCTGTACACCGCCACTAAACAACTGCGGCTGATCTCCAACATCAAAAAATACAGACTCAACAAAGTCACTTCCGACGTTGAGATTGAAAGTGCCAGTATCAGAGACACTGCCATTAATAAGATCAGATTCGTCCACAGCAGCATTGCTAGTTGAAGTTAGTGCCGGGTCGACTCCATCTTGGATAATCCAATCAAACTGCCCTTGTTCCAGAGCAGTACCATCTAAGTCTTCTCCATCGATGATAAGTGGTAAGGTAATAGAATCGTTGCTGATCAGGTGGTTTATAGGCTGATCTAGAACTAATGTGACGTCTGCGAGAACATCAATCCGACTGGCAACTGCGCTCAACGATAGCGTGAATATCGTTTCACCATTTGCTTGTGCGGTAATCGTTTTACCATCATTGGCTAACGTGTAAGTTAGAGGAAACTCCTCGTCCCCAGTCGTAAAACCCAGAGCATCTAACTGCACAAGGGTATTGGCATTAAATACAATCGAGGCGGGATCTGGATTGTCTGAACCTGCGGAAACAGTAAACTGACCGACTACAGTTTGGACTCCATCAGATACGTCACCTTCCGTACTGGTCGTTGTCCCATCTACCACTAATCCCGCATCACCATCGAAAATATCGATAACCGCGGTGCCATTTCCGAAGTCGTTACTGCTATCGCCAGCGACGTAGTTGAAACTGATGCTTTGAGCTACCGTGTGATCTAAGTTTCTGTTGGCGACAAACGTCCAGTGACCATTTGCAAAGACGGTTAAAACACCTTCATCAAGAGTAAATGAGACCGGAGCGCTGCCTGAAATTGTTTGTGTCGTCCCATCAACTTCAACGCTTCTTATAGTTAGCTGGGTATCGAGATCGATGTCGTTATTCAACACGTTCCCTGACGCAATCTCACCCTCGATCATTTGATAAGACTCATCAAAAACCAGAGGTTCAGAATCTTTGATGACAATAGGTAAACGTCCTATCACTAACTCCGTTGTACCATCAGCATCGGTTTGCAAACCTTCGATGAGCAAAGCCGTCAGAATTGAATCTAACCCAGCTTCCTGATCAATCGCCTTATAAAAATTGATATTTACGTTGCTGCCGGAAATTGACGCATCGAATACTTTTTGCCCATCGCTTCGTGTGCCAATGAGGCTTTGTTTATCAGCCGATACAGCAACGGTTATCGATAGGGTTTGAGAAGTTAGTGACTCTGCGATGCTTTGATCATCGCTAAAAGAGAAGTCCGCATAATCGATGCGAATATCAGAGGTCTGAGTTTGATTTCCAAAAATCCCGACAACAGTTTCTGAGAACACAACCGACTCGGGCAGTATAATGCTTGGCATATCATCGATAGCTTGATTGCCTACCGTATTGAAAACTTTGGCATCAACCGTCCATTCTGACGCCAAGTTTAGGGACGAGACATCTATATTTTCAACAACCCAATTACCTGATGCATCAACAACACCCTCAAACACAAGAGTCTGAGAGCCATCATTAACTTCAATATAAACAGGAAGACCTTCGGCAACATTGGTTGTGCCTTGCATGGTTGTAAGTTGGCCGCCACGAAATGCCAAAATACTAAAACCGTCTAGCGTATCAATGTCTATAACAGGCGAAACAGTATCAATAACAATTTGCCCTGCGCTATTTATTGCAGAAGCAGGGTTACCGGCAACGTCAACAGTGTCAGCCTCAATTTGAATGCCACCATCGGAAAAGCTGGTTAGATCCACGCCTTCAACTGACCAAGCACCATCAATCACAGTTGCCGTCAGAACAATGACATTCGTTGTGCTGTCAGAAATACGAATATTGACCGTTTGGCCATCTTCTACGTTCTGTACCGTACCAAAGAATTTAGCCGACTGAATTTCGAAGCTATTGAGGACACCGTCGCCACCATCATCAACCGCAGCGGTGATGTCCGCTAGCGTATCTTTCACGATCGTGTCGGTCGCTGTTGTAGGGTTTCCAGCAATATCGATAGTATTGGCAACAACGGTTAGCTCACCTTCTGCAAAGCTTGAGTAGTCTTGAAGAGTCAGAGTCCAAGTTCCGCCGGATACTTCCGTTGTGTATTCTTGTATCGTTCCTTGGCTATCGGTAATTGAAATGTTGATGGTTTGCCCATCTTCTACATTGGCAATCGTACCAACTAGCTCCCCATTCGATATTTCAAATTGATTGTAAAACTCATCACCAAAGCCATCGAAGTCAACCTCAATGTTGGCTAATGTGTCTTTGATTGTGGAATCGTTAGCTGCAATGCTATTGCCAAAATCATCAGCAATGACAGCATCGACTTGAAGATCCCCCTCCTCCAATGAAGAGAGGTCGACGCCATTGACGACATACGTTTCATCGCTTGTGATGGCTGTGGTGGTTACTGTGTTTCCGTTAACATCAGTGATGGTCAGAACAACGGTACGCCCGTCTCGAACATCCACTGCCGTGCCCGTAATCGTGACACTTGGTACTTCAAACTGATTTTCGTAACCGTCTCCACCATCCAAAATATCAACGGTTAATAGTGCACTAGGTAACAGAATATCAAGGTTACCCTCATTCGAGGTTGTATCTTCGTCGGCATATTCTGCAGGACGCGTATCAAAACCCGCCTCAGCGAGCGTTTCATCTAAGGTGGAACGAACATAAACAATAAAAGAGGCGCTGGAACTAGGTTGGTCATTTACTGAGTTAGGCTGTTGAGGTGCGCTTTCAATGTTGTTGACGAGTTCGGTGACCACCTTTTCCAACTGTTGTTCAACTGCGGCGATTTGCGGTTCGGTTAGGGGCTGAGCCTCTTGTAAATTCTGAGGTTCAATGCTGACGACTTGCACGCCTTCAACTTTTGGCTGCGTAGCAGGTAATTGAAGCCAAGTCCCATCAGGGAATACTTGCCACACAACACCACCAACTTCGATATATAAAATAGGATCCATCCTAAACCTCTTCCTTACAAAAACGCTGACCTTGAGAACATCAATTTACTCAATAAAAAACCGGAGAAATCAGCACACTCTCTTTAGTTAATACTAGCAAACAACAAACCATTAACAGTTAATTATCACTAATACGCTGTAAAGTAAACCGATAGGCTGTGACTGCATTCAGTTATATCTATCGTCACAAAATACATTCAATGAATGTGTCATAATTTTGAAATTACTGGTTAATTTTCAAGGAATGTCATGACTGCAACGAACTATCTCAATCAATTGAATCAAAAGTATCTTGCGACTCATAAAGCGAAAGAAGACTTCTTTTGGGATACATATATGGGGATCAGTGACGACCACGATGGTTCGACACTCGCGCAGACTCAGTGGACGGAATTTCTAAGCTCTGCCGAACAGATTACTGCTATCGAAACGCAACTCGCTGCTATTGATGAAATTCAAGATCCTCTCGAAAAAGAGAGTGCGCTGACAGGCTTGAATGGTTGGTTGGCGACCTTTAGATCTCACGCTATTGAGTCTGAGCAGTCACAGAAGCTTAAATCCGATCTCATAAAGTTTGAGGCTGAACTGTTTGAGAAAAAACAGAATCATGTAATGACTTACGTAAATGAAACAGGTGATGAAACAGAAGGATCGCTGCCCGTTTTAGGTTCAGCCGTTAGAAGTAATGGTAATGAACAAGTTAGGCTTTCTGCACATCAAGCATTATTAGATTTAGAGCAATGGCTGCTGGTTAACGGCTTTATTGAGCTGATCAAAAAACGTAACCAATTTGCTCAATCACTGGGGTTTAAAACCTTCTTTGATTACTCGGTGGTAAAAACCGAACAGATGACGACAGAACAACTGTTTACGATTCTGGATGACTTCGAAGCACGCACGCGTGATAGCCATCAGCAAAGCCTAGCCAATTTGGCAGAGCAGAAAGGCGAGAATGCACTTCAAGCCCATAACTTTACCTACTCTTTTGCAGGTGACGTTATGAATGATCTTGATCCTTATGTTCCGTTCTCAAAGTCACTTCGACGCTGGATTGAATCTTTTGGTCGCCTCAACATCGAATACTCTCAAGCGACATTAAAATTGGATCTGCTTGATCGTAAAGGTAAGTACCCTAATGGCTTCTGCCATGGCCCTATCCCTTCTTTCTATGACCAAGATGCTTGGGTTGCGGCCCAAGTTAATTTCACTAGCAACGCTAAGCCCGATCAAATAGGCAGTGGCTATGATGGGATTAACACACTATTTCACGAAGGTGGTCACGCGGCGCATTTTGCTAATGTAAAAATGAACGCCCCTTGTTTCTCTCAAGAGTTTGCGCCGACTTCGATGGCTTATGCTGAAACACAATCCATGTTCTGCGACAGCTTGTTAAATGACGCTGACTGGCTAAAACAGTACGCTCTAAATGCGGACGGGCAACCTGTGCCAGATGATCTAATTAAAGCCATCATCGACAATAAACAGCCCTTCCGAGCTTACCAAGAACGCAGCATTCTTGTGGTTCCATATTTCGAGCGAGCCCTGCACGAATTAGCTGATGAAGACCTCACGCCTGAAAAAATCACGGCACTTGCTCGTAGCAGTGAAAAGGCAATTCTTGGATTGTCTTGCAGCCCTCGTCCACTAATGGCGATCCCTCACTTATTGTCTGATGAAGCATCTTGCTCATACCAAGGTTATCTATTGGCTCATATGGCGGTGTATCAAACACGAGCTTATTTCACCGACAAGTTTGGTTACTTAACAGATAACCCAGAGATCGGGCCTTTGTTGGCGAAACACTATTGGCATAAAGGCAATAGCGTGAACCATAACGGTACAATCGAAAGCCTGACTGGGGAAGGTTTTAATGCCAAATATCTCGCTGACGAGTGTAACTTATCGCCAGAGGAGGCTTGGGCGATTGAGGAGCAAAAAATCAAACAGCTGTCGACAAGAGAACGTGCACCAGTCGCGGATTTGAATGCGAAGGTATCGATCGTTGATGGAGCAACTGAATTAGCGAATAATGCAAAGTCGAATGACCAAATGTGTGATGATTTTGAGCACTTTATTATTGAGCAATACGGTCGATAGATTGAGTTTTAATGCTAATGAAAAAGGCAAAAATGAGTAGTGACATAACTCATTTTTGCCCCATTGTAAGCTAGACCTTTTACTCATTCATATCCTGTTCATGGGGGTTTTCCCTACTAGAAGTTATCCATTCTTCTAATGCAGTTCGCCGTGAATCCCCGTGTTGTATCACGGGGGTAAATTCGACCAACCTATAGGCACACGCAATTCAATATTACTTTTTAGAGCATTACAAATTCACTGTGATGTATGTTCTGATTGCGTTAAACTGTAAGTAGTTCAATATTTAGGAAAAACATCATGATAATAAAAGAACTGCACTTAAACGGAACTAGTCTCGGCTCCAAGGTCAAAATTAACAATGTATCTTTTGACCGTCTTAATGTTCTTGTTGGTGTTTCGGGTGCGGGTAAGACAACTATCATTTCAGGTTTAAGTAGCTTGATAAGTTTAGCTGAAGGTGGAAAGTCTAGAACTATAGAGTGGACTTTGCATTTTGAAGATGACCTAAAAAGAAATGTTTTTTGGAAAGGACAACTTTCTCAAGCTATTGAGTATGATGCAGAAGGGAAAGTATTCAGTAAATTTGTCAATGAAAGTCTGACAATAGACGGCACCCCCATTTTTTCTAGAGACGAAAAATCTGTTATTTTTTCTGAGAAAGAGCTTCCACGTTTAGATGATGATAAAAGCTTACTATTTCTTTTAAGACAAAGTACTGAACTAAAAGACGTTTTCAAATCGTTAACATCAGCTGTACTAATATCCGTAGACTCTGAACTGTTTTCAAACAACATGACTGTGCCTTTAATTGACGGAAAAATTCATAAGGAAGTACTAGCTCGAAACGGAAACCTTAGTATTAAGAAGCTATCAGCTCAATTTAAAGAACTAACATGTAGAGAGAAGATCTATTACGCATTTAAGTATGATAAAGATGCTTTTGATGAACTAGAATTCATATATACAAACATATTTCCAGAAGTAAAAAAAATAACTCCACGTTTAATAAAGACTCATACTGAAAGTTCAGATGGAAGACGAGTCATATTCATTGAACTAGACTTAAAAAATGGCCAAAAAATAAATCAATCCCAGATATCTTCAGGGATGTTTAAAGCTATGATGCTCCTTTCTGAATTACAGTTCGGAAACAATAATTCACCAATAATCATCGATGAAATTGAAAATAGTTTAGGTGTTAACTGTTTACCCGATATATTGTCAGAATTACAACAAACATCAAATCAAGTAATCATTACATCCCATCACCCAAGGGTGATCAATGATATACCAAAGAGCTTTTGGAAAGTTGTATCGAGAGGAAAAAACGGCGACATAACTACATACCCAGCAAGCGAAGTGCTTGATTTTGATAGTAATCATGACAATTTCCTTTTACTTATGAATAGCAATATCTATCGAGGGTATGAATGAAGCTATATTTCTTAGTAGAAGGACTTTCGTCAGAGATGCAAGTCTACCCTGAATGGGTTAAGCACATAATACCTGATTTAGAGACATTCACTAAGTTTAGTGATTTTAAAGCATCTAGTTCGGGGTGCTTCTTTTTTTCAGGTGAAGGTTACCCTTCTATATTAGGCCATATTGGGAATGCTATAACTGATATCACTGATGACGGCAGTGTAGATTACTTCTTTGTAATTTTAGATGCTGATGAAGATAGTGTTGATGTTAGAAAGCAATTCATATTGGATGAAGTAAATAAAGTTGAATTGCCTGAGCGATTACATGTTGTTCCTGTAGTTCAAAGTCGTTGCTTCGAAACTGTTTTGTTGGGTAATTCTAGTGCAATACCTCGGTTTGCAAAGGCAGAGCCTTTGATCAGCTACTTTCAATATTATAATGTCATCAAAGATGACCCTGAACTGATGGGCCGTTATAATGTTGATTTTACTCATTCACAATTTCATGCCGCATATGCTATGAAGGCCTTGAGAGAGAGAAGGATTAACTATTCTAAATCTAACTGTAGCGCTGTTGCTAACCCTGATTATTTTTCGAAAATATGCTTACGTGTAAAAGAATCAAAACACCTATTGTCTTTAGTACCATTAATTGAGGCACTTGAAGAAGTAGCTAATAAGATGAAATAGGCATGATTAAGCTTTAGGGTTAGTGATTATTTAATAGAGGGCAAATGCCCTCTTTTTATTTTAACCTCGATATTGACCTAGCAATTTTTAGAAGTTGTGTAGAGGTCTTGATTTCCAATTCAGATTGAATCCCCAATAAAGCAATTCCTGCTAGTATTTTCTGTGGCCTGACAACTTGTCCAGTTGGCAATTCCATTCTGTCATACAACATTTTGAATTGCTCCCAATCCTCACAGACGCTGAGCTCCCGACCTTTGGCCATTCTCATAAGCCTTCTACACTCTGGAGGGATTGGGTTACCTTCATCCCAACCCGTGACAGTCCTCACAGATTTAAAACACAGTTCAGCGACCTCTTCCTTGGTCATTTGGCATTCTAATTCTCGAAAAATGTAATTCTTACTCATTTCGCGATACTTCAATGATAAAACCCCTAAATACAAGAGTTTGCACTACATTTATAAGATATGCACCATTAAACATAATCAGACAAAGTGCGCACTGTACGAAGGCGCACTAATTGACAAGTTTGCCTTATAAAAAGTTATTCATGAATTGCTAATATTAAATTTTGCGAAAATGATTTCTGTCCAATAGTTACTTAGGACAAACCAACATACTACAATAGGAAATTTTTCCGGCTTAGTTATTCGTTATCTTCACTCAATGCAAATTTGATCTCGTCAGAAGAGAACCCCTTTCGACTTAGCATCGCGTAAGCCTTAGAGCGTTCTTTATGATCGTTTAGGTCATAAGGCTTCTTCTGCAACTGTTCTAAACAAGAAGAATAGAAATCTAGCTGCTCTTCATTAATCAATCGGTCGATGAGCGATGACAGCTCACTTGTGTCGATTTGTCGTTGTCTAAGTTCTTGCTGAATGGCGGTCAGGCCCTTGCCTTTACGAGCATACTTGAGCACCTCTTTTTCCAAATCGGCTTTCTCGGCCTTAATTTGAATGTTACTTTTCAGTTGATGCGCTTGTGGGTGCTGGTCAATCGCTACCTTAACTTGTTGATAGCTAAAGCCACGCTTTTGCAGTGTCGCAACCAGCTTTTCACGGCTCATGGTAAAGCTTGAATAGTAGTGGTTGATTCGGTCTATCAAGATGGTTTGTTCATCAATAGACTTTTCGAACGACACTTTATGGATTGCATCAGAAATCACTGAATCGGTCAGCCCCTTCTTCTTCAGTTTTTCGACAATGTATCGAGAACCGAATTCACCAGAGAAAGCTTGTTCCACGAATTGTTCTGCAAACACTTGGTCAGACTTGAGATGCCCGAAGCCTTTCAGTGTCCCTAGAGTTTCATCGATCCATTCTTGATTGTCGGTTTTCACTTTGAGCTTCGCCACTAACTCGCTTTCCGTCATGTCTCTCTGAGTTAAATGCCACATCGCAGAGTTCATAACACTTTCAATTCGCGTCGCTTTTCTTACCGTTGTATTTCTAGTATTCGTTTTTTGCTGTGAATCGTCCATTCGATTTCAACTGTCCAGATTGAGCCTACCCCATCATAACTTAATTCTAAGATGGGTGGAGTGACATAAAGAATGAGGCTCAATATAAACGACAGCCAAAAAAATGGACGCTTATTCAGCGTCCATTTGATATCACATTAAGAATGATGGCTCGAAGCCACACTTAGCTTTTACGTAATCGCTCTTTTCGAAATTGCTTCTCGTACTAGCTCTTTCGCTTAGTTCTCTTCGTGATTGTAAATATGTACATCTCGTTGAGGGAATGGAATCGTGATGCCTTCTTCATCGAAGCGTTTCTTCACGGTTTCCGTTACATCCCAGTACACATCCCAATAGTCATCAGTCTTAACCCAAGGTCGTACTACGAAATCAACAGAAGACGTATTCAAGGTATGAAGCTTGATCATATGCTCTGGTTTTTTCAACACTAGAGGGTGTGCAAGAATGATGTCGTTCAATACCGCTTTCGCTTTATCGATATCATCTGAATAACCAATACCGAAAACCATATCAACACGTCTTACACGTTCTGCCGTGATGTTGTTGATCACGTCACCCCAAATCTTGTTGTTTGGGATCACCAAGCGTTGGTTATCAATGGTTTGAACAGTCGTCGATACTAAGCTCATGTCTTTTACCGTGCCTTGCACGCCTGCCACTTTAACCATGTCACCGACGTCATAAGGACGGTAGATCAAGATCATCAAACCCGATGCAAAATTAGATAGTGTGTCTTGCAATGCGAAACCAATGATGACACCGGCTACACCGAAACCAGTAAGAAGAGGTGCTAGCTCTATCCCTATTTGAGACAGTGCGATAAGCAAACCAATAAACACGACCGCTTTAGATGCGATGGATACAAAGAAGTCCTGCATCAATACACTGAAGTCCATTTTAGAGTGCGAAACACTCTTACGAACGGTTTTGCGAGCCACGTTAGCAATAAGGCGAGTTACATACAAAATACCGAGAAACAGAGCAAGTTTAACGATAAAAGAAGGGGTATTTTCAAAAGCCCATGAACTGAACGAACGAAGCCAACCATCCAACAGCTCCAGTGCAACATCAACATCCAACACATCGGCGTTAATGTCACCTGTCGTCGCTAGCAAAACACGTTTGTACGAAGTCACATCCACGCCAAACGGTTCCATTAGCGTGATGGTTTCTTCTAAGCTCGCGACCATAACGCTAGTTCGCTCACTGAAGCGTTCAAGCTCAGTTTTAATCGTCGCTTTCTCTTCTTCACTTACATAAGATAACCGGCGTTCTAAATCTTGACGTTGTGTATCCGTGTATAGAATTGCATTAGTAAGATATTGAGAACGAGAAACAAGTGCCGTTTTGAGCTCACCTTCAGGAACAGCAACATCAACACCACGCTCTTTCGACCAATTTAAGGTCTTAGCAAGCTGCTGATAATAGACATCCATCATTCCGATTCGTTTTTGAATACGCAACTCAAGGCGTTTTTTAGCGTCCCCCTCAGCGGAACGGTTTTCTTTACTCATTGAAACGATTTTAGTTTCATTCAACGACAGCAATTTTTGTAGCAGTTCGACCTGCTGAGCAAGAGTGACATCCAGCCCCTCTTTTTTATCTGACGATAGCTGTGAAAAAATCTCTTCGCGTAGGCCCTGATTCTTACGCCTTAAGATATCTTCAAGAAAGGGCTTCTCAGCATCATGCGCCGTTTCTAATGTTGCTAGATCGAGCATTAACTGATCTTGTACTTCTGCGATTTTCTCAACGCTCTGCGCATAACTTCCAAATGCGACAAACGCCAACATTAACAATAGACAACGCCAAACCTTCATCATATTAATTCCTATCACTGTCTAAATTGACCCTATAAATAGTAGTAAAAAGAATATGGATAACAAGCATTTAAACGTATGTTATGTTAAAAATTCGCAAATTATCAGCCTGCTTCTAATATTTGAGAGTTCCAATCCCCTCTTATGACCTGTAGAGTACGCATCCAACAAAGAACAACAGCCAATATCTTCATTCGAGCACAGCACTAAAGCGCCCTAAATACGATGTTGGCTCACAGCAAGAGAGCATAAAAATGAACAACGAACTTGATATTATTGAGTCTCTAGAAGAACTAGAGCAATTCCTAATTTCAGTGGAAGCTGGCGGTTTAGGCCTTGAAGGCGTTGAAGGTGTAGGCATGGCAACCAATAATTCAGATGGTCGTCACTTCGTTGCTGTATTCAATAGCAGCCATAAAGTTCTGCTTGCTCGCTGGATCACCAAAGAGGTGTTTGATAACGGTAAAGACTTGGTACGTAACGGCCCTCGCCGCACTCACTAAGCCTTTCCAATAGCACCAATGATTAAAGCCCAACACGTTCACTGACGATCTGTTGGGCTTTTTTGTATCGCCTGTCCCGTCCTGATAGTTAATAAACCACTCAATACAGAATAATTAGCGATAACTTTCAGTTGTTGTGAACTTTAGCTACAGCTCAATGTAGTATTCGCGTGAATTGGTGTTTATGCGTCTTTTATCGTGTATCTGCCGTTTCCCGCATTTATACATAGTTTCACTTTAACCATTTTATGACTTGTGGCACGAAGAGAACTTATCTAAGCTAACCACAATTCAATGAGCTTGCTTTAACGACTAACAGATTTGATTACTGACTAATTTGCTGAACACATCGCTACTTTTCTTATCCACAAAGAACCGCCGACAAAAGCATTCGCTTTGGGCGCTCTTCCTTACCGGACTGGTTATCGTAACTTGTCTGGCGAGCACTCTGGCCGTAAAGAAAGTATCGTTATCTGCATCCGCTAATGGTCAATCAGTCCTAGTTGGCGCACAAACTCATACAGAAACCAGTAACCCTCAAACAGACATCGCTTCTTCAGAAAAAATGGCTGCTCTATACGCCAGCGTTTTCGGCTTAGAAGCCTCAAAAATGTTAACGTCCCCCAATTCAAATTCATGCAGCCTAAGTTCGAAAATGCTGACCTTTGCCGCCCCAAAAACCGGCTGGCTGATCCCATTCGTACTTATTATTGCTGTTGCGTTTAACTTACCTCCTCACATCTCGAGATTATCTAGAGACAATCATCGCTCTACTCGACCGACAAAACACCGATTGCATCTAAAGCACTGTATATTTAGAGAGTAAATAACCGGGCTACTACACCCTTTTATTTATTTTTTGGAGATACATTTGTGTACAACACACTACTAACTAAGTTTGTCGATTCATTGGCATTCTCTATGCGTACATGCGCGAAAACCTTAGTCACTGCCCTTTTGGTTATGACGTCATTTACCGCCTTGGCACAGACAACGGGCTGGCTTAGTGTGCCTGAGCATCCGCCTGTTAAAATGCGAATGATGTCGACGGGTGAACAGTCGGATGACGGCTCTAAGATCCAAACCGTGCTCGATGTCGTGCTCGACGGCGACTGGAAAACCTATTGGCGCAGCCCAGGCGAAGGTGGCATTCCGCCAAGCTGGGACTGGTCTGGTTCAACAAACATTGAGTCAGTAGAGTGGCACTGGCCGATACCTAAATACTACGAGCAGCTTGACGTCATGACGTTAGGCTACAAAAAACATGTCAGCTTTCCTGTCACTTTATCCCTGAAAGACAACACGAAGCCTGCGATATTCAGGGCATCGTTTACCTTTCCGTCGTGTACCAATATCTGTGTGTTAACCGATTACGATATCGAACTGCCGATTGACCCACAAACTTTAGCGCTCGATGAAGAAGCGATGTTCTTGTTCAACCAAGGCATGAGCCAATCTCCACGAGAAGCTAATCGCACTTCAGTCAATGGTCTATTTTGGGACAAGAGCAAGCAGCAACTGGTTACTCAGCTGACAAGTAAAAATGGCTGGGATAAGCCGATGGTGTTGATTGACGGGCAAGAAGTGATTGATGACTTCTTCTCTCAACCAAGCGTCCACATCACAGACAATACAATGACGGCCGTATTTGATGTGAGCAACTGGATAGGTGAAGTCGACTTAACGGACCGTAACGTGAGTGTCACCGTTTCAGACACTAATTTCGCCGAAGAGATGACGGCCAAAGTTGGCTCAGAACCGATCGCTTACCAAACAAGCAACAACGGCTTTTTGGCGATGATAGGCTTCGCTTTAATTGGTGGTTTGATCCTCAACATCATGCCATGTGTGTTGCCAGTCTTAGGAATGAAATTAAACAGCATCATTCAAAACCAAGGTGCATCTAATCGTCATATTCGACTCTCATTCTTAGCTTCTGCTTCAGGTGTCATTACATCATTTGCGCTGTTAGCCCTAGGTATGACCGCTCTAAAAATGGGTGGTAATGCAATTGGCTGGGGAATCCAGTTCCAAAATGTTTGGTTCATCGGGTTCATGCTGATCATCACTTTGCTGTTTTCGATTAACCTGCTTGGGTTATTCGAATTCAGACTACCATCAGGTTTAAACACCTGGATGGCAACCAAAGGCGATGACTCACATTCAGGCCACTTTGTTCAAGGCATGTTTGCAACGCTGTTAGCAACGCCGTGTAGCGCGCCATTCCTAGGAACCGCTGTCGCGTATGCACTTGGAGCAAGCTACCAAGAGTTATGGGCTATCTTCATCACGCTTGGTATCGGTATGAGTGCGCCTTGGTTGATCTTTGCGCTATTCCCAAGCCTAACCAAATTGCTTCCAAAGCCTGGGGCGTGGATGTTCAAAGTTAAGCTGGTATTTGGCTTAATGATGTTCATTACCAGCCTATGGCTAACAAGCCTCCTTAGCCCATTCATTGGTAAATTCCCAACTATCCTGCTGTCGCTATTTATCGTGATTTCAGTATTGATTTGGATTGGCCGTAAGTTGGGTCGCAAGGTGCTTATTCCTATCGTCGCAACCACAACCTTGGTGTTTGGTGCTGCATTGATCGTCGGTAGTGTCACCGCTGATAACTGGGCGACTCCGATTGTTGACGATCTCGCTTGGCAAAAGCTGGATGCGAAGCAAATCCCTCAGCTCGTTGATGAAGGCAAAACGGTGTTTGTTGATGTGACTGCTGATTGGTGTATCACTTGTAAAGCCAACAAGATCGGCGTCATCCTTCAAGACCCTGTCTACAGTCACCTACAGCAAGAAGACATTGTTTTGATGAAAGGTGATTGGACAACACCAAGTGAAAGTGTCACTCAATACTTACAAAGTAATGGGCGATTTGGTGTGCCATTTAATATCGTCTACGGCCCGAGCTATAAAAGCGGTATTCCACTGCCTGTCATTCTCAACAGTGACACTGTCGTTCAAGCCATCGACGCTGCGAGATAACTGATGAAGACTCCCAACAATGAAGATAAATCTAGCACGATTGAAGACGACGCTGTAAAGGGTGAGGCCAAAAAGCCAAGTCGTCTTAAGAAGTGGGGAAAGGAACTGGTTTCAATTATATTGATCGTTGGCGTGGTTTCATTTGCCATGGACTTTTATCACAGCAGAAGCATGCCTCAGGGCGATGCGATTCCAATTGTGGGTCAATCGCTCCAAGGCGAAGATATTGATGTTATCGAGCTAAGCAAAAATGGTAAGCCAGTCATTGTCTATTTTTGGGCGACTTGGTGTGGTGCCTGCAAATTTGTAAGCCCGACGGTTAATAGCTTCAGTGATTCCCATCAGGTGGTTTCGGTCGCTCTATCGTCTGGTCCAGACGAACGTGTCCAGCGCTACTTAGAGGCAAAAGAGTATGACTTCCCTGTTATCAATGATCTTTCTGGGTCAATCAGCAGAAGTTGGGGCGTTAATGTCACGCCAAGTATTGTCATCATCAAAGATGGAAAGATTAGCAGTATCGCAACCGGCGTTACATCCCCTATCGGCCTGTGGTTAAGAACCTACTTTGCCTAAATCGCTCACAAAGAAAAACAGAGCAAAGCTAAGTAAATAAACCGACTCAGCCAGTTTAACAAACAATATTAATGTGAGCGCAACCTAATAAGCGCTCACGATTATCACGAATTAGAGAAAAGACAATATGAAAAAGCATCTGATAAGCGCACTGATTTTAGGCTCATTAATGAGTACTAATGCCTTCGCAGAATTAAACAAAGAACAAACTCAACAACTTGAAGAAATTAATCAATTCCTGAAGGAAAACCCATCGACGATCTCTGGATTGCATACCAGTTTAGAGCAGTACGTAGCAGGTCAAGAGCAAGCGAAGAAAGCCCAAGCGGAAAGCCATGATTGGTTATACAACAATGACGCTCACCCGATCCTTGGCAATCCAGATGGTAAATCGGTCATCATTAACTTTACCGACTATAACTGCCCTTACTGTAAGCGCTTGGAAAAAGGCTTGGTTCAATTAGCCTCTGAAAACAGCGACATTAAAGTGATCAACGTGTACTTATCGTTTAAGCAACAACAAGTTGCGGGGCTAGACACCAACGCGGCGCTATACGCGATGAAAGTATGGAAAGATAACCCAGAAGCATTCCCTGAAGTTGATAGATTGCTGATGGCGAAAAGCGGTATTCACTCGAAAAGCTCACTAGAAGCCGTTGCCAAGAAGACGGGAACAGAGGCGGAACTAAAAACAACTCAAGAACAAAACCAGGTTCTAACCACTAACCATCAAACGTTCAGTGCACTCGGATTAACGGGCACTCCAACCATGATGATGAACGGAAATGTTTTACCAGGATATGTGCCTTATGACCGATTAAAAGAGATCGTGGACGACGCTTTTTAATCGACTGTAGATAGAGATAAAAATTCGAAAGAGAAATGAATAAAAAGCCGACCTGCGTAACTCACAGTCGGCTTTTGATGAGCTTAAGGTAATGTTTTCAATATTATTTTTGAAACAGAAAAGCAGTCGAAGTGTCACTATCTTGCAATGGATTCTTAATCTAGCCTCGCTACTCTAAAAGCAGTTCTCTCGATGAGTCCAAGACGTGCTTACTCTAGACAACTGTCCTTTGACCGAGCCTAGCTCGGTCTTTTTTTACGTGTTTTAGATAACAACACAGTGCATTAACACGGAAACGTCAAACCGGCTGAGCCTTAACTTAGCAAACGACAAACAAGCGCACCCGGCTCCCTTAACGCATCCACGTTATAGCTAAGGACACGTCCGGCAGACGGCGCGTGATAACGGCGACACTCATTACCAAAAGCGTCATATTGAATAGCCAACAGATCATCTTGTTCTACGCTCTGCAGAAGCTCAACCTGCGGCAATACGAAACCACCAATATCAGCGCGGATAGAAACCACATCATTACCCTCTATCCAATCCATACTCGGCAGCTGCATTTTCTCGGGATGATTTATTTCAACCTCGAACATTTCATAATAAGACAGCATGTTAAAAACACCGTCTACCGCTCGTTGAATCATGTCAGGCTGAGTAAATTTCCCCATACCAACTTCCACCGTGATGCTCGGAATTCCACTTCGATTCCAAACCGTTTCCAAAATACCTGGGTCACCAGGGTCATTCAGAACACAATCGGGCTGCATCAGCCTCGCCATCTCCAAACATTGCTCAACTCGGTAATCAGCAAATACATAAAGTGGATAAACTGCGCCACGAGTTTGAGTGTGGAGATCAACGGCGAAGGTGGCATTATGCTTAAGCAAACGCTCCCACAAAGACGCAACAAAGCGCTCCGCTGCCAAGCCATTAGCGTCACCCGGAAAGAGTCGATTAAGATTAGCAGGGCAAGAACCCGGATCCGAAGAGATGAAATCACGGCTATGGTTCAGCAAGCCAGACAGATTCACAGTAGGTACAATCGTTACCGTGCCTTTGAGCGTTTTACCGACTAAGTCCCTGATAATTTGCTGTGCAGCCAACACTCCATTTAGCTCATCACCGTGAATACCGGCGGTGATCATCAAACTAGGACCTTCTTGACTGCCTTTGAAAACAGAAACCGGCATGTTCTTAGGTTGCCCTAGCCCATCACTGGTGACTTGAAACCAAAACTGGTGCTCTCCAACGGGTAGGTCTTCAACATTCAAGGAGCCAATAACCTGCCTACCTTGTAAAACATCGCCTAAGTACTCTGTTTTCATCCAACGTCTCCATATTGTTGAGCAGAATCTATTCTCTTCTAAGTTTTTGCATCATAGAGGATATCCTTACCAGTACAAGCAGTTAATCAGATTAACAAGCTCTCAGCGCAGCCAAAATTCACCACCATCGACATACGTGATTGCAAGGTAAAACTTGCCAATGTGACCTTTGAAATACACGCAACTTGTATAACTATTCATAGAACACTCAGTCGCATGAAATAAAAATGCAATAAAATCAACACTTAAAAAAGTTCCCCATTCACGAAAATGTAATTTTATGGAAATGAAAGCTTAATTTATCTGCTCTAAATTAGCTTCATATCGAAACGGAGAGCACATTGCTCACGGATTTTAAAATACAAGGTAAGTGATTATGAAAAAGGCAGTTCTAGCTTCTGCAGTGGTAGCGGCACTAGTTTCAGGTTCATCTCTAGCAGCAACAGTTTACAGCTCTGACGGTACAGAACTTAAAATTGGCGGTCGTGCGGAATTCCGTGGTGATTTCATTGGTTCAGGCGGTAAAGAAATCGACGGAACAATGAAAAATAAAAGCCGTGTACGTTTAAATGTTGGCGGTACTACAGAAATCACTAGCGACCTATCTGGTTTTGGTTTCTACGAAGCAGAACAAGGCGTAAATTCTTCAGCTGACAATGATGAAACTGACAACTTTAAGCAACGTTACATGTATGCAGGTTTTGAAGGTAACTTCGGCGCAGTATCAGTAGGTCGTCAAGATACAGCTGCAGCTCAAATCTCAGAAATGTCGGATGTTACTATCTACTCTGGTGACCAAAAAGCATTCATCAATGCAGGTGACGAGCAAATCAATAACACGTTTGTATACGCTTACGACGCAGACGCACTTTCTCTTAAAGCAAGTTTGATTGCTGGTGAAGACAAAGATACTGACGGTTACGGTATCTCTGGCATTTACACACTACCGATGGGCTTAGGTTTCGGTCTTGGTTACTCAGGTAACGACAACGGTACTGGTAATGGTTCAGCTACAGCATTGATTGCTGGTATTAACTACAAAATGGATGCTCTATATCTAGGTGCAACCTACACAATGGGTGACCTAGACGACAAAGCAAAAACTGAGTTCTCTGGTGTAGAAGTTGCGGCTAAGTACAAACTAACAGATCAGTTTGAATTGGCTGCTTTGTACCAAAAACAAGAAAAAGACGCGACACAGAACTTAACTGTAGACACAGCTGACTTCTTTGAGCTGACTGGTACTTACAAGTTCAACAAATCTATCCGTACATACGTTGCTTACCAATTAAACAATCTAGACGACGTAAAAGTTGCAGGTTTAGAAACACAAAGTGAAGACTCTCTTCGCCTAGGTGTACGCTACGACTTCTAATCTAAATCGACTTTAGATACAGACTAAAAAGGTTGGGCAATGGCTCAACCTTTTTTCATATTCAAATATTCTGACTGACTTCATCAATGCTTTTTCTGGTTAAGTGGTGCTAAATCCGTATCATAGGTGAACCACATCAAATAATTAGAAGCATCATGTCACAACACCATCCGATCCAAGGCGCTAGCTGGATGCTAACCGCAGGCCTAGCCTTTGCCGTTATTAACAGCCTAACTCAAATTGCTAGCATTCATTTCGGACTTACTTCTACCACCGTCGCCGTCATTCAATACGCTATCGCGTTGTTCGCTATTCTTCCTTATCTGAAAACGCTGGGCATTCGTCGCGCGCTAAAAACCGACAACCTCAAATTGCACGTATTTCGTGTCTTCTTGTCTGTTATTGGTATTCAACTTTGGATATGGGCACTGGCTTACCCAGTACCAATTTGGCAAGGCATTGCCCTTCTCATGACGTCGCCACTGTTTGCAACCATAGGTTCAGGGCTTTTCTTAAAAGAGAAAGTTGGAGCTGCTCGCTGGAGCGCGACCTTAGCCGGTTTCGTAGGTGCGATGGTGATTCTAGAGCCATGGGCTGAAGACTTTAACTGGGCAACGCTATTACCAGTCGGTGCCGCATTCTTCTGGGCATGCTACTCACTGATGGTGAAAAAGCTCTCTTCGCAAGACAGCCCTTCAACCATGGTGGTGTACCTGCTGCTATTAATCACACCATTTAACATCCTGCTTGCCGCGCCAGATTGGCAGACGCCAAGCGGCGGTACAATTTGGGCTATCTTGATTGTTATCGGTGTTATGACGGCACTCGCTCAATGGGCGATTGTAAAAGCCTACTCGGTCGCTGATGCTTCGTTTGTGCAACCTTTTGACCACGCCAAATTACCGCTAAATGTTTTAGCAGGTTGGATTGTATTTAGTTGGGTTCCACCGGGTCGTTTATGGCTAGGGGCTGCTATTATTATTGCGTCAGTTGCATTTATAACGCACTGGGAAACTAAAAAACCTTCAAAAGTGAAGAAAGTTTAAGGTTGGTGAAATAAATAGTTCGACAGTCCGTTCTATATGGATAAGAGAATTCAAACGAGGCCGTAACCATGAAGAAACCAGTCAAGATTACACTATACCGTTGGGCAGGCAGTTGGGGTCCATTTAAAGTTAACATCCCATGTGGAGAATGTACCCTTACCAAAGACATTCTGAAGGATACTTTTGAGAATGAGTTGGCCGATGTCGATGTCGAACTGGAAGTAAAAGATTGGTTGTCTCACTGGTGGGAGCCGCTAAAACTAGGCTCTTGGCATGCTCCAATCCTTGTTGTTGAAGGCAAAGTGGTCAGCCAAGGTGAAGCGCTGAATCGCGGTGTGTTAATCCAATCGGTGATCAAAGAGTGGACCAAACGAGACAGCCTAAAAGGCAACATCGTTTATGGTAAGGCGACCTGCCCATTCTGTGTTAAAGCGAAGAAAATGCTGGATGAAGCGGGTGTTGAATACCAATACCACGATGTCGTAAAAGACAGCGCCGCTTTGTACCGTATGATTCCAGAGGTAAAAGCACACATTGGTGAGAAAACACCGGTCACCGTCCCGCAGATCTGGCTTGATGGTAAGTACATCGGTGGTGCCGATAACTTAGAAGCGTGGATGAAAGAGAATGGCTTAGATAGCATCCCTAATAATGTGGTCGACTTATCCAATCAATCTGCTGGCTGAGTTCATTAAAAGCCATTAGTCAGAAGCTTAATTGGTATTTTTTGTGTCCATCCACAACAAAACAAAGCGATAACTTTCACCAATCGCTAAAACGAAAAAGGCCTTAAACTTCATCGAGTTTAAGGCCTTTTAAAATTCCGTTTTTGAAAATGCTTATTTAGCCATTTTCTTCATCATTCGCTTAAAGAACGATGGTTTCTTTGGCTTTGAAGTGCCGTACAATGCTTCGTGCATCATGTTTTTTGCTGCCATTTGACCAAGGTATGCGTGGCCTAGTTCGTAATTCATGCTTATCTCCGCACATAATCAACTTTCTTTAGCGCGGATTTTACACTTAAAACGCCCAAAAACAAGATCTAAATCACACTTTAATGCAATATTAAGCATTCATTTGCAATTAGCCTAATTTTGTCTCTGTGCTAATCAGCATTGTTTTTGTATATCAATGAGTTAACCTAAATTCTGGTTTGAGCTTAATGCTCCATTCCTAATAACAACCCAAGACATTGATTTAGACACTGATAAAAAAAGCAGCTCAATAGAGCTGCTTTCTAAAATGCTTTACTGAGAAACCTAGCTGCGCTTTGGCTGTCTGTAAGTTTTACCGGCAATTTGGTATGTGTCTTTTTGCTTCAATTCAAACATCGTTTCAAAGAACCAAGCTGCAAATTTGATTAAGTCATCGCCTTCATTCATGACATGTTCGATGTACTCTTGCTCTTCGCCTTGTTCATTTTCTTGAAGCGTCACGTGGTAAATACGCTTTTCGCCTTCCACTTCAGCAAGTGCAAATTGACCAGTCAGTGATGCAGCAGCCTCAGCGACTTCTGTATCCTCATTGGATTTCAATAGCTCAAGCGCTTGAGGCAGGCCATCTAGTGCGCAGATAGCTTTTACCAGTACTTCAAATTCATTTTGCTGCATTTTGTTTTTACCTATTCAATGGACCGAAGCATTGTAGAAAACCATCAGCACAAATACAACGTATTAACTATGGTGCGTTAAACGATAGTGAATTTAGTGTTTAGCTATATTCCACTTCAACAGTATCGCCTTTGTTGTTCATTTTGGTTGAAGACCAAAGCACTCCGCCCATGGCTGCGCCAATAATGAGGTAGAACACGCCTAACTGTAGATGAGTCGTGACCCAACTTTCTACCAGATACCCACCCAATAAACCCGCTAAACACATCTGAATAGAGCCCGACAATGCCGATACTGCGCCCGCTTGCTTCTTATGAGGTTCTAATAACATGCTGATTGATAATGGGAACGAAATGCCTTGTGCTATCGCCAACCAAGTAAACGCCCAAACCAAGTTAAAGATGGATAACTCATGAGTAAGAAGCCAAGTTCCCGAAGCCAAAATAATCAAAATCGCAAGGCTCATCAATTGCGGAGTGCTAAACCTACGATTGAGCAAGTTCAAAGCAACGCTACCGATCAGTAAGCCTGCCGAAGGGACAATCATCAATGAACCATACTCAGCGGCGGTCAGCCCCAATTGCTCTTGCATTAAGAATGGAAACAACGATAGCGATACCAAACTCGCCATGTAGCTCATCCAGTTGTAACTGGCACTGGTCAACACTTGGCGATTGGTCAACAAGCGTCCGTAGTTCTTCACCACTTGGCACGCATCAAAGCGGCTCTTTCCGTATGGCAAAGTTTCATGCAGAACAAAGTAACCCAGTGTGAATATCGCTAGTAGATACAATAAAACGAACAGGAACACCGCCTGCCAACCGAGGTGAAATGAAATCCAACCACCGAATACCGGCGCAATGATCGGCATGATCGAAGCAGTCAGAGAAATATAAGACAAGGCTTTAGTTAGCTGAGGGCCATCATAACTGTCACGAAGCACACTTCGCCCAAGAACCGAGGCACTACCCGCCCCTAAACCTTGTAGCAAGCGACCAACTTCTAGCGCCGTCATATTGTCAGAAAACACAACACAAACGACTGTACCAATCAAATAAACACCCTGACCTAACAAGAAAATAGGTCTTCTTCCCACCGCATCGGACATCGGTCCGTAAAATAGCTGAGACAAGCCAAAACCCACCAGAAACAGCGTGACGAGCAGCTGTACATCTACTTGAGTAGCACTTAAGTCAGAAGCAATTAACGGCAATGATGGCAAGTAGATGCTCACACCCACCTGCCCCGTAGCAATAATCATCATTGCTAAGAGTAACGGCGTTTTTTTAAAGGTCGATTGGCTCAAAAAATTCCCTATTCGTTTGATATTTGTTCATTAGATGAGTTTACATTCAAAACCAATAATTGATAATTAGCTAAATTGGAATTTTATTAAGTCCTAACAGGAAATAATATGGATTGGATTCTTAACGTAAAAAGCTACGTCAGAGTAGTCGAAGAAGGCAGCTTCAATGGTGCTGCTCGAAAGCTGAACACCACCAGCTCGGCGATCAGCAAAAGAGTGAACTGGCTAGAAGAGCGCATAGGCACCCAACTGTTAAAGCGCACCACGCGATCAATTAGCCAAACCGAAGCAGGTGCGCTCTTTTACCTGCGAGCCAAGGATCAGCTCGACAATTGGCAGTCCATTATTGATGAGACTCGCTCGGTTAACCAAACCCCAGCAGGCCTATTAAAGATTGGCGCTACGATTGCGGTTGGCTCTAAGTTTCTGGTGCAATACATGGACGACTTCTTAGAAAAGTACCCTGATATTAAGGTACAACTCATCACCACTACGCCCGGTCAATTACCCGAGCTTGGCTTGGACTTGGTAATCAGTCGTGAACTAGAACAACTCAACTCATTAAGCTTCAAGAAAACACCGCTGTTTGAACACAAAGCCAGCTTCTATGCAGCGCCAAGCTATTTAGCTAAACATGGTTACCCCGCCAACGAGCAGGACTTAGAACAACACAACTCTTTGATTTGGGGAGAGCGCCCTACCCGAGAAGTCACACTCACCAAAGGGCAACGCATCACCCTCAATGGTAACTTTGCGACCACCAATCCAGAGGCTTTGTTTCATGCTGCGAAGCGAGGAATGGGCGTACTGTTAACCATCAAAGCGATGATCAAAGAGGATCTAAAGCAAGGGACATTAGTTCCAGTATTGCCAAATATTACCGCCGACGAAGTGATGGTTTACGCGTACTACCCTAAGCTTGATTACTCGCACACGCGAACCAAGCTCTTTTTGGACCATCTGAAAGACAGGCTAGACAAAGAGCGTAGCACGCAAGCTCTGTGAAATAAGTCACGTTTTAATTTGAAAAGTTATACAACACGGTCAATAATAAACTTGACGCATATAGATTATACAAGTTCGCACATATACAAGATAATACGTATACCGCTTACACAGTGAATCTGGTTAACTAGGGGTGGTGGCTATGACTCAACATACGCACAATAGCATGATAGACACAGAGCGCATTGGCCGTTTGCTGAAATTGGAAGGTATCGACCTTTTAGAGTCAGCTGTGCTTACTTTACATCAGACCTTTGATACTCAATACACTAGCATCATTGAGAAGAAGTACTTCCCTGACCAAACCGTTCCTTTGGTGATCGCCCATTCTGATCATGTATTACATGACAAAATCAATGCGCGCCATGGTCACATCTACCAACAAGCCGTCAATCAAAGACACCCAGATTGCTCATTTTCTCAGTACATCGTCCAGTCATTGCCAACATCGGCATTTAGGCAGGAAATCACCTCACAAAACTCCATCGCGATCCCGACTCAAACTCAAAGTGGCGAAGTGATGGGCGTGCTGTTTTCAACGTTCACCTCGCCTCTTAGCCCTGATCAGCAACAAGACGTGGTAAAGCACCATCAATTGTTCGCCGACATCATCATCCACACCTTGCGTGAAATGTGGTTTAACGATCGTTCCGAACAACTTGTAAATCAGCTTAGTTATGAGGTGTCACACGACAGCCTAACCGGGTTACTCAACCGAAGCTGTTTATCAGATACCTTAGAGTCGATTACTCAACAGAGCGTCACTCCTTTTACATTGGCTTTACTCGATATCAATAGCTTCAAAGCCATTAATGATATGCACGGTAATTATATTGGCGACAAGGTGCTGCAGTTTGTCGCAGAAATATTGCGCCGAACTTTACCTGAAAGCAACCTGACTTTCCGGACTGCTGGCAACGAGTTCGCCTTCATCACCTACCATTCTGATCCGATAGCCGTGTGCGAACAAATACTGGCCAAAATTAAGCAGGGCTACAGTAGCGTTGATATCAAGATAGATTTCGACGTCAGCATCGGTATTGCCAGTTCGGATGGAGACAACAAAGACGTTGAGCAAATCATCTTCAATACCAGCTTGGCGCTTAAAGAGTGTAAACACAGCCAAGATACTCATATTCAATGTTATGACACTCACTTAAGAGTTCGTTACCAAAGAAAAACCGAGCTAGTCGCAGCGCTACGAAGTGAGCTGGAAAACCCAATTTCACAAAGCTATATCCCCGACAGCAATGGAATGTACGTAGTGGTACAGCCGATTGTGGGTCAAGGTGAAACGCAATGGGAATATTTCGAGGTACTGACTCGCTGGAAAACCGCCAGACATGGAGACATCTCACCCGTAGAGTTTATTCAAGTGGCAGAAGAGTCAGGGCTGATTGTCGAATTAGGTGAACGCATTATTGAATTGGTGTGCCGCGCTAAAACCACACTAGAGCAAGGCTTGGGCTACAAGGTTAAACTTGGAATCAACTGCTCTGCGCACGAGCTTACTGATTCGAAACGTTATATATCCTACCTGACTCGAACCATTGAACAGCACCATTTTAAGGCGAATGAGTTTGTTATCGAGTTAACCGAAACCGTTCTGTTATCGCCAACACAAGAGACAAAATCCGCGCTTAACTTTCTGAGAGGACAAGGCTTCACGATTGCACTCGACGACTTTGGTACAGGCTACTCCAGTTTGAACTACATCCACAGCTACCCTATCGATTGCATTAAAATTGATGCGACCTTTATTCGAGACTTGTTAACTAGTTCGACCTCAGAGAGCGTAGTATGGCTGATTGTTCAACTGGCCCATAGACTCGATGTATCTTTGGTTGCGGAAGGTGTTGAGAAGCGTGAGCAATTAGAAAAGCTGCACGCGATGGGATGTGACAAGATCCAAGGTTACCTCTACTCACCTCCAATGCGGCCTGAAGCTATCGTTAGCTATGTCGCGCACTCAGAGCCTTTAGTTTAAACCCTTACCGAACCTTCTATTGAGAACTAAAAAGCCGCAAGAGCATCACTTAACACTGACTGTGCTTTGTGATGCTCTTGCGGCTTTAAAACAGTTTAATGGCTAGCTACTTACTAGCATTATTAACCATTGCTAGATTGCGCGTTTCTAACGCTGCCTTCAATAGCTTGTCGGCTTCATCTCTCGCGGCTGTGAATGTCGCTTTTTCCTTTTTAGGCACAGAATCAGCCATTGGGATATTCGCTTTCATCGCATCAACAGGGCGACCACGTTCGATCAGTTCATAGTGCAAGTGAGCACCTGTCACTCGACCCGTTTTACCCGATAGGCCAATACGTTGACCACGAGATACCGTTTGTCCTTTACGAACAAGGATCTTGCTTAAGTGCAAGTAGCGCGTTTTGTAAGTGCTGCCGTTCTGAATGACCACGTAGTTACCCGCATATGGGTGCTTACGCGTCATAATCACTTTGCCATCACCCGTTGCTTGAACCGGCGTACCAACTGGCGTCGCGAAATCTGTACCGTTGTGCGGTGAAATGCGGCCAGTCACAGGGTGTAAGCGCTTAGGGTTAAACTGAGAACTTTGGCGCCAGCTACTGCTCACTGGGTAACGTTGGAAAGCACGTTGTAAGCTATCGCCATTAGCATCGTAATATTGTCCGTCAGTGTGTAAGTATGCTGACACAACGCGGTTACGATTCATGATCTTAATTGCTTCAATTTCACGTTTTCCGGTTGCAACACCATCAACATATTGCGCTTTTTGAAGCACTTCAAACTGATCGCCAGCACGTAGGTCTCGGCTAAAGTTCAGCTTATCTTTAAGAAGAGTCACAATATGGTCAATCTCAAGACTGCTCAGGCCAACCTTGTTCGCCGACATAGAGAAGCTGCCTTGAATATCACCCACTAAAGGTTTTTGCTTCCACTCGCCCGGAATAGAGATATCTTCAAACTCGTATGTACCATCTTCAAGCAGTCGGTAAACCACTTTATCTGCAACACTAAATTGAAGTTCCATTTTGGAAAGGTCGCCCGTCGCTTCATCACGCCAAAAACGCAATGTGTTACCTGGGCGAAGCGTGTCTAACGCAAGGAAGTTTAAATCGGTTTCCATCACGCTCATCATCGATTTGTAAGAAAATCCAAGCTGAGTGAAGATGCTACTCAAGTTATCGCCCGTTTGAATTTGATACTCAAATGTCGGCGGCTCAATAACGGTAACAGAAGATGGTGACAGAATTGACTCAATAACGGTTGAGTCGGGCAAATCAAGATCGATCGTTTTCGTCAGATCCGATTGTGATGATTGCAAAGCAACACCAATCGCAGCAATAAGTGGCAGTCCCAAAATAGCTACTTTTTTTACAGGTGAAAGCTCAGCAAACGGAGAGGGAAATATTTTTGAATACACGGTAAACAGGTCTTTCTACGATATAAAGGCATAGGATATGCTTTTCAAACGCATAAATCATCAATGCATTGTCATAATATGATGTGAATCTTCCCAACTTAGCCTAAGTCATTGAGTTGCCGTAGATGAAGAGCCACTAGATAAGAAATAAAATTAACCGCTAAATTTAAAAATAAAAAAGCAGAAACGGCTAGTTTCTGCTTTCTATTGGTTGACGTTATTCCGTTTCGAATAATTAATAAACGAAGCGAATTAGTCGCTGGTTTTAAGAAAAGATTATGCGTTTACCGTCGACACTAGGCAGTTGTCTTCACCAAATTCATTTGGGATGTAACGATCGGCATTCGCATCGTTCACCCATTGTTGGTCATCAACTAGGTAGCGGAATTGAAACTCGCCATCTTTAGGTAGACGAGTTTTAAACTTGTAAACCTTCCCTTTGGCCAGTTTTTTCATTGGGGTGGCTTTCCAATCAAGAAAGTCAGCAACGATGGATACAGAGTTCGCTTCCTGAGCTTCTAGCTCGAAGGTCACTTCAACTTCATCTTTCGTCTTAAAAAAACGTTTATTAATCATTCGCAAGCTCCATTTGTAATAATAAGCGGACACAAAGCTAACTGTGTCTAAATTTCATTCATCTAACTAAGATAATATGTAATTTGGCTCACATAAACAACAGATCCTTACATTCACGAAAACGTTATTGCTTACCAATTGATTGCGTATCAAAAGAAAAACTCATTAACACCTTTTCAGAAGGGGGTTCTGCAAATGATTGTTCCGCAGAATGCTGAGTAAAGCCGATAAAACCTTCCCCAGTAAGTTTATTCTGTGATTGCGAATCTGGCAGCTGAGCGACCTCCAATGTCTGAATTTGTATACGGTCACCCAGTAAAAGTTGGTCGACTAACACCACGCGGCTTCGTTGCTGGTCATGTTTAAACAGGCCTAGATAATAGAACACACCGCTGCCTTGGTTAGATATCCACATCGGCGCGACAAAGAAACTCGCCTTGCCCAGCGTGGCGGCTGAAAGATTATTTGTGTCTACCGTTACCACACCGCGCTCAACACCTGAGTCATAGCGTCCAAACGCGATGGCTCTAGGCTCATCAACTTCATTGATAAAAGCGTAGGCGTTAGTCTCAGGAACTTTAATTGTCCATGGATTGGTCGTCTTCAAATCAAAAACGGTTTCTACGACTGGGTCATAACTCACTTGAGAAGAAGGAAACTTCGCCAAGATCTCTTCATCACTTAAGCTAAAGCGATAAATACCCGCTACTATCACCACAACCAGCATGACAATTGGAATCAGTAGAATCAGAGGGATAGGTAAGATTTTCTTTTTCATGGGCAATTATATTCTTTTGTTTTCATCCAGTTGTGCAGACCATAAAGGGCTTTAGTATAATTATCAATACAGGGTTAACCAGAAGTGGAGCATGGATGGATATCAATCATATTAAAGATAGAAATATCAGAAGTTGCGAATGCCGCTGTGGAGCAGTCAACCTAGTATGCCGAGGTGAACCTCAACGTACATCTGTCTGCCATTGCTATGAGTGTCAGAAACGCACCGGAAGTGTGTTCGGCATTCAGGCTCGGTTCCCAATAGAACAAGTTACACTCAGCGGTGAAGTGACCTCTTTTTCACGCATCAGCGATACGGGTAATGAAGTCACCTATCAGTTTTGTCCCAAGTGTGGCACCACCATGCTTTTGCAGTCGGTTGCCGCCGCTGATTTTTATATCGTCCCGCTCGGATTATTTAAAGAGCAAGACTTCCCACTGCCGACCTTTTCGGTTTATGAAGAACGCAAACACGGTTGGGTTAAGTTCGACCACCAAATGAGCCATTACAACTAGTTCGTCATTGAGCGTTATCTTTATCTCGTTATTGACCGTTATCTTTATATAGCAACAGTATTAAAACAAACTGCAATACTGTTGCCTAAGATCAAATATCACCGCTTCACAGCGCTAGCGTATCTTTTGTCTAGCGTTATAATCTTGCTCCTCTATTTAACCCAGGGTGAACCACATGATTTCTAAGTTACCTCGCTGGGTTGAATACGGCGCCCTTTTGTTAGCTGGTCTTGCTGGCAGTGTTAATGCTATCGGCTTACTTGGCTTCCAACATCAAGCTATCTCCCATATCTCCGGCACCATGTCTTTGCTAGGCAGTAGCCTGCTTACACCGACCTCGGCTTCTGTTCACCTCCTATTGGTGATCATGAGCTTCATGTTAGGTGCGGCGTTCAGCGGGTTCTTTATTGAAAACCAAGCATTGAAGTTAGGACGCCGTTACGGTGTTGCACTATGTATTGAGGGTGGATTGCTGTTTTTGGCGCTGTGGACACTGTTGCAAGGCTATACTTCAGGTCAGTATTTCGCTTCAGCCGCGTGTGGTTTGCAGAACGCGATGATCACCACTTACAGCGGGGCAATCATTCGAACAACACACATGAGCGGGATCATTACCGATCTTGGGATCATGATTGGCGCTCGCTTAAAGGGGATGCCTTTTGACCGCCGTAAAGCCAAACTGCTAATTTTCATTGTGGTTGGCTTCCTGTTTGGCGGCTTAATTGGCGCTTGTCTGTTCCAACGCTTCGAAATCTTGGCATTGGCTTTCCCTGCCTCTTTTGCTTTCATTATTGCGTTTAGCTACTGGTTATACTTGACCTATCGAACTGAAACCCCAGTCAATTTATAAATATCTGGCAATATAACCTCAAACTACGTAACATCCGCAACACTTTATTCTAAACTCTTAATACGTTGCAGAATAACCAGTATGAATATTTAGCGATATTTGATGAATAGTATTGCAAGCGATATTAATACTGGGTAATCTTGCACCCAATGAGAAAATACGGACGTTTAGTGAATAAAAATGCCAAGGATGTGGCTTTTTTACGTGTAGAAATTCGAGAACAATAACATGTCTAACAACAAGAATACTGCTCAAACAGAGAAATCTAAAGGCAGTTTCTGGGTTTTCTTAATCCCATCATTGATTGGTTTATTCCTTTTCATGGCGCCAATCAGCTATCAAGGTGATCTAACCATCCCTGTAGCTATCTTAGCCAAATCAATTCAAGCGGTTTTCGGTGAATATCTAGTCCCTATCATCACTGCGATCGTTGCTTTCATGTCTGTAGCTTCAGTTTTAAGCACCATTTTTAAGCCTACATTCATTACATCAAATTCATTTTTAAACGGCCTTTTCAACCCATCTCCACTGTGGTTGCTGGTTCGTTTAATTGGTGGTGCTGCAGCCGTTATGGCTTTCTTCCAAGTTGGCCCTGAGGTTATTTGGGAAGAAAATACTGGTGGTCTGGTTCTAGAAGGCCTGCTTCCGACACTGTTCTCAGTATTCATCTTTGCTGGTTTGCTACTTCCGCTTCTACTTAACTTTGGTCTACTAGAGCTGTTTGGCACGCTACTAAGTAAAATCATGCGTCCAATCTTCAACCTACCAGGCCGCAGTGCTATTGACTGTATGGCTTCTTGGTTGGGTGACGGCAGTGTTGGTATCCTGCTTACAAGCAAACAGTACGAGAAGAAATTCTACACTCAGCGTGAAGCTGCGGTTGTTGGTACGACTTTCTCAGCAGTATCTATCACATTCAGTCTTGTGGTTATTGCTCAGGTAGAACTAGAGCACCTGTTCCTACCTTTCTACGCAGCAATCTGTTTAGCGGGTATTGTGGCAGCGGTGATCATCCCTCGCCTTCCACCACTAAGCATGAAGAAAGATACTTTCATTGATGGCAGCAAGCCGCACAAAGACGCTGACGCGATCCCAGCAGGTCACTCAACGTTCTCTTGGGGTCTTGAGCTAGCGGTAAATAAAGCATCTCAAGTAAAGTCGGCTAAATCTGTATTTGGCGAAGGCGTTCGTAACGCCGTAGATATGGTATTTGGCGTACTGCCTGTTGTTATGGGTTTAGGTACAATGGCACTGGTTATTGCGGAATACACGTCTGTGTTCTCAATCCTAGGTCAGCCTTTCATTCCATTCCTAGAGCTACTTGGTGTTCCTGAAGCGGTTGCAGCATCTGAAACGATTGTTGTTGGTTTTGCGGACATGTTTATCCCAGCAATCCTTGCGGCTTCTATCGACAACGAGATGACTCGCTTTGTTATTGCAGCAATGTCGGTAACTCAGCTGATCTACATGTCTGAGGTGGGCGCTCTACTTCTAGGAAGTAAGATTCCAGTGAACATCTTAGAACTGTTTATTATCTTTATTCTACGTACGTTAATTACGCTTCCAGTTATCGCTGGTGTAGCGCATCTAATATTCTAAATTAGATACTACTTATGTAACTCAATAAAGATTCAGTTTATAAAGCCTCACTTTTGTGGGGCTTTTTATTAGCACAAATATATACACAGCATTATTTAGAGTTCAATCAATTTATAAGTTCTGTATATCACTTGATTTCATATCATTTATTCAACCCAACTCTTGTTAATAGAAAACTGAACGCATAATCGTCAAATTAATACATTCTTAATCCCTCCTTAAACTCTGTCTAGCCCCATTCCCCAACTCATTGAACCAAATACTAAAAGTAACAAATATGTGATTTAGTGAATTTTGTATTGTTTATGTTGTTGTATTTTTGCAGTCTATTTTGTGAAATTACATTCAAGTAAAACCCAATCTAGTCGATATATATAATTACAAAAACACGATTAACTTTAGTCTTCGCAAAGCCTGTGAGAAGGGGAAAACTCAATGAAATTTAGCCATAAGGTGGTTGCTGCATCATCAGCCTTGCTGCTAGTGACAGTATCATTGCTTTCAATACAACAACTTTACACTGTAAGAAGTGCAGTAGAAAACCACGTCAATGCGAGCCTGAAAGAGATGGTCTCGGGCGTGAAAAATACCGTCGTATCGGAGATGAACGCCAAGAAAGCGTTGGCTCAATCGACGACTGAAGTCATCGAGATCAACCCTGAAGATCGCGCTTACGTTAAAGAAATCTTAGAAAAGCCAAAGCTTAAAAACAGCTTCCTAGCGGTTGGTTTTGGTTATGAAGCAAACGGTTTCGTTATTGAAAATGATGATGGTTGGGATGCCGGTCCAGACTACGACCCACGAATTCGTCCTTGGTACATTGATGCTAAATCCAAAAACAGTTTAGTTGTTACCGCTCCTTATGTGGATGCATCAAGTAAGAAAGTCATCATATCAGTAGGTACTCCAGTTAAAGACAACGGCCGCTTTACTGCGGGTATGTTCTACGACCTAGAATTGACGAACCTTGCTACCTTGGTCAACCAAGTGAACTTGTTTGATGCGGGTTACCTGTTCCTAGTAACAGCCGACGGCACCACGATTGCTCACCCAAATGCGAAAAACAACGGTGAAACGCTATCAAGCTACATGCCACAAGCGACTATTCGTGAAGGCTCTCAAGAAATTGAAGTCGACGGCAAAATGTTCCTAGTTAATTTCACCCACATCCCTAGTGAAGATTGGTATATAGGTGCCATCCTGGATGAAGAGATCGCGTTCCAAACCGTTGAAGAATTGAAGAACAGCTCAATGATCTACTCGTTGATTGCAGTTATTCTCAGCATCATTGCACTGACTGTTCTGATTCGTGTGTTAATGCGTCCACTGGATGCGCTTAACCAAGCCATTCAAGATGTGGCGAGCGGTCAAGGTGATTTAACTAAGCGCCTAGATACCAACACAGACCAAGAGTTCTCTGACCTAGCGAAAGGTTTCAACACCTTTACTGAAAACCTGCAAAATCAGATCATTCAATCGAAAGCGATTGGTGTTGAAATTAAGCGTGGTACTGAAATCACGGTTAAAGGTGCAGGCGAATCAGCGAAAGCGATGAATACCCAACTGGAAGAGCTTGAACAGTTAGCGACTGCAATGAACGAGATGGCGGTTACTGCAACTGAAGTTGCAAACAATGCTCAAGGCGCAGCAGCGGCAGCCCGTGAAGCAGACGAAGCAACGCTAGGCGGCACATCTGTCGTAAGTGACACCACTCAAGCGATTGATAACCTTTCAGCACGTATCGACCAAGCGGTTGCCGAAGTACAAGTACTTGAATCAGCAACAGCCAACATCGAAACAATTCTAAAAGTAATCAACGATATTGCAGACCAAACCAACCTACTGGCATTGAATGCGGCTATTGAAGCGGCGCGTGCTGGTGAATCAGGCCGTGGTTTCGCAGTCGTTGCCGATGAAGTTCGTACTCTGGCACAACGTACTCAAGAATCAACTACGGAAATCCGCAACATGATCGAGCAGCTCCAAGCGGGTGCAAGCTCAGTATCGAACGCGATGAACCAAAGTAAAGACACAGCCACTGACGCCGTTGAACGCGCTCAGCAAGCGAACTCTTCACTTGACCGTATCCGTGACGCGATTCAACGCATCTCAGATATGAACATCCAGATTGCTTCAGCGGCAGAAGAGCAGAGCTTAGTAGCGGAAGAGATCAATAACAACACTGTTAAGATCAAAGACCTTTCAACACAAGTATCAACAGCGGCCCAAGAAGCGAATACCGCAATGCAGCAGCAAACTGACAATGTTCGCCAACAAGACGAGCTATTGAATAAGTTTACGGTTTAACCAAGGTTTGGCTCAGTTGCCGTTTGGCTGAGTCGCCATTTGGTTTAGTTACCGAGCAATAGCTTAAAATAAAAAGCCCCGATTACTGATTGCCAGTAAGCGGGGCTTCTCTTTCTAGTCTATCCAAGTTAACTCGTGACAGGCTTCAATTCATTCGTCGTTAACATCATGCATTGGTTCGATTCCACCTTGATGGTTAAATCCTTACCAACACATTCAAACACATCATCCGACAGTAAATCGGTTACCGCACCAGTCCAATTTAATGAGGCTGTTTTGCTTCGCTTCGACTTGTTGATCACCACAATGCCTTTATCGCCACGGACAAACACCAACAAATCATCATTCGCTTCAACCACACGCATCGCTTCGCCATGAACATGGTTATGGAATTGAATCATGCTTTTCATGTAAGGCGCTTGCCAGTCGTTAAGCCAACGAGGCTGACCGCTCTTGTCCAGAATACCGCTGGTGCTCAGTTCACTGTAAACAAGCGGCACACCGCCGTCTCGACCAAGAATGAAAGCATGAGCCAATCGCTCATCCACTTCATCCATCACATGCTCCAAAAACACCTCGTTATTGGGAATATCATGAGTGACCGCAAACGTGATCGCTCGCATATTCGACAGAGCCTGACCAAAACAGTATGGGTTAATCAAAGACTTAAAGCTGCCCTGCTCTTCAAATGCTTTGAAGATGGTGTTGAACAACGGGAAATCGTAAGCGCCTAAGCGAGTGTGTTTAAGATAAGGCTCAAGGAACAGCTCATACTCTTCTTCTGTCGCGCCGCCATCGGTAATGATCTCACCGAAGATGTGCATTTCTTCGCAGATGTCATCCGTCCACACCTTGCGTAGGTGTGCCAGTGTCATATGCTTTGCCGCATCAATGCGAAATCCTTTCACACCAATCTCTTTCAGTGCTTTTAGGTAGGCTCTTTGTTGTGCCACCACATTATCGTTATCGAGTAGCGTTGGCAGGCCAGGATCGCTGGCGCCACCGGTAATACGCCCGTTTTGCACTTCCCACGTGTCTTTCCAGTTCTTGATACCAAACGCTTCCACGAAGTCGTTCTCATCAAAAAGAGGCTCAGAAAGGTCACCAAACAAACGTATGGATTCATAATAGTCAGCATCTTTTTGATAAGACGCCATGTCTTGCTGATTGGGATACGTTAGATCACCGCGGATACCCGATTCGTTGGCCATGTGGTTAAACACCACATCCACATAAGTACGAAGCCCATGTCGCTTTAACGTGTCGACCATCGCTTTAAAATCTTGTGTGTCACCCAACTGATTATCGATCACACGATAGTCTTGGGGCTGATAGCGTTGCCACCATTGAGTACCAGAATTTCGATCGCAACCTTTAGGGCCGCGCAGCGATTTCATCGCCGGTGATACTAAAACAGATTTATAACCCAACTCTTGGATCAGTGGGGCGTTCTTCATTACGTCAGCGTAGCACCAGTCAAAGGCATGCAATATGACATCTGTCGCTGGTTTGCTTAACATAGCTGAACTCTCCATGTTGTTCTCCTACCAAACTCGTTTACAGCTTTTTAGAAAAGGCAAAGGCTAAAAGGCAAAAAGGCAAAGCTGCAATAAATTTCCTCAAGAATGGCATTTATTATATGAGTTACTCATTAAAAACCCTCCTCCTCCTACCAATTACTCACGGTGGATGGTTGAGGGCGTAGCACCAATTATCGCATAACGTCTGGGATGAACACTCAACCGTAGTGCTTTAAAACGCTCACAAAAGTCACAAAAAAGGAGCGTATATACGCTCCTTTTATTCAATCTAACACATATTTATAACTAAGTTCTGTAAAGAACCTTCACGACGTGCCAGCCAAATTTTGTTTTCACAAGGTGTGGTACAAGCGTCTCGCCAGAGAAACAAACCTTATCAAACTGAGGCACCATTTGACCTTTTTTGAACTCACCTAGGTCGCCGCCCTTTTTACCAGATGGACAGGTTGAATGTTTCTTCGCTAGCGTTTGAAATTTAGCGCCCTTTTTAAGCTGCGTCATGATGTCTTCTGCTAGTTCTTTATGCTTCACCAAAATATGAAGCGCTGCTGCTGTTCTTGCCATGATAATTCTCAGTTTGTTGCTGCCAGTTTACTTACGACGATTACTTAGAACATCGCGAATGAACTGACTGTTGTAAATCTGTTTGCCGCTAACGGCTTATCGACATAAATTCATCGACAGCCAGCGTTTAGCGTGATTTTAACCCAAGAACCGCTATTCTTCACTCTATAACCGAAAACAACTGCCTTAAAGGCCATTAAAAACCGCATCGCGACTTGCTGCGGCTTCCATTTCCCTTTAAATTAATCCTTATAAATTAAGCGCGTATTAAGTAGGAGCCACTTATGGCCAAACCGATCAGTAAAGCGAGTCAGTCACAGGGAATGTTGATGTTCAAGTTGTCCCTCACTCAAAGTTTTGCGATTGGCACGCTTAAGGTCAGAGAAATCGTCCCTTTTCAGCCGATGACTCAGATCCCCTACTCCCATCATCACGTGATTGGTACAGTGACTATCCGCGACCTTACAGTTCCTGTGATTGATATGTCCGCTGCGATTGGCTTCCGTCCGATAACACCCGCTGAATACCAAGATTGTGTACTCATCGTTACTGACTGTTTGAGAACAGTTGTGGCGTTCTTGGTTCGTTCAATTGATAAAATCATTGAATGCGACTGGAAGAGCATTGAATCTCCACCCACCAGTGTGGGTCGCAATGTGTTTGTAACGGGTATTACACGTTTTGAAGACCGTATTGTGCAAATGCTCGATGTGGAACTGCTGCTTTCTAAGATCTACCCAGCTTATGAGAATGCTCATATCCCGATGCTGACCGATGTAGAAAGGGAACGCCTCAAAGCATTGAACATCTTATTAGTGGATGACTCTTTGATTGCACGTAAACAGTTATCTGATGCCTTAGACAGCATCAACATCCCTTACAGCATATGTAACAACGGCTTAGATGCCATCGACCTAATGCGACGCCAAGCCAGCGCTGGCAATGCCATTGATCTTCTGGTGAGTGATATCGAGATGCCGGGATTAGATGGTTATGAGCTTGCATTTGAAGTGCAAAACGACAGCGCTTTAAGTCACGCTTACTGTATTTTGCATACCTCACTGTCCAGTGAGATCTGTGTCGACCGTGCTAATCAGGTGGGGGCGCATGAAGCGCTTGAGAAGTTCAACGCGGGTGAATTAATCGAAGCTATGCTACGCGGCGCAAAAGTCTTAAACGGCGCCTCTACGGCTGCTTAGGCTCTGTTATAGAAGCTAAACCTGGCATAGTGCTCAATGGTTTAGCTTCTTAGTCTCTTCTTTCTTCAAATCTTAATAAGAATAGAGCTAACCGTTAGTCTTTGTTTTCTGGCATAGACTTTTTCGGCATAGAGTAGCTCTTACTCACAAATTCCACTTCCTCGACTTCATTCACATGATTGGTAAAAGAGGCCAATGCATAGAGAGTGTTCGCGACTAGGTTGGCGTATTTAAAAAGAATCGGGTCTGGCGACTTTTTGCTTTCATGATGTTCAATACTCACCAAAGCTCGCACAACTTTCTTAGCCTGACAACGACACAAGTGAAGTTCACTAGACACTCGGTGTCCACCGGGTAAGACAAAGCCTTTACCCCCCCCTTCTAACTGCTCACGGATACGATGATAATCTTGCTTGAGCTCGACCAATTCAGACTCGGTGATGGCAAGCTTACCGCGCACAGAGCCATTCAAATGGTAGATGTTTGGCTGCAAGCGTTGCAGGATCTCACGAACCTGAGGCTCTAGCTCTAAAGACAACACCAATCCAACTCGGCAACAAAGTTCATCCGACAAAATCTCAAAATCACAGATAGGACTGTCTTCATAGATAAACGGATAACAAAACTCGTCCCAATCTCGACTTACTGGTTTCACGTACCGATCCTTACACATAAATAGTCATCAAACGTCAATATACCAAACTCTTTGATTTAGACATAAAAAAGCCCTCACATTGGAGGGCTCCTGAAGAAATCGGTTAAACGAGATTACTCGTTAGATACTTTTTTGTGGCCTTCTTGTAGGTGAACGAAGTCCACCAGATCGTCGCCTGACACTTGGTATGCTTGACCAAAGCCTTTAACGAACAGGCCGTTCTCAGCTTTAAGGTTAAACAGAGAGAAGTCTTGAAGTTGGCTCAAACCATCAATGATTTCACCAAAACGCTCTTGCATCTGGCCAATCACTTGAGTCCAAAGTTCCGTTTCACGCTCCACAACACTTGCTTGAGCATCAAACGTTAAACGCTTACGTGCGTAAAGCTGCTTCGAGCTCTCTTCGTCTTCAATCATCATCAAAGATACCTGAGGGTTCGCTTTCAAGTTACGAGCATGACGAGCAATATCAGAAATTAGAACAAAGTAACCTTCTTGGTTCTGAACGAAAGGTGCGTAACTTACGTTCGGGCGACCTTCTTCATCAACCGTTGCAAGTTGAAGGGTACGGCGCTCTTGGCGAAACTCTTTAATTTCTGGACCTAGGCGACCTTGTAGACGTTCTTGTTTTACTTGCTGTTCCATGGGTAATTCCTTTCTTCACTTTCTCTGATTTATTATTTTTGCCCAAGGTTGAGCGATCATTAGCGAACTAAACGATCCTCGAGCATTGATGTCTTGTTTAAGCCAGTTGGCAACCCTATGTAAGATTGCTGCTGATTATTTACTGTAAATTGAACTTAAGCTTGTTCTTTTAGCGCTTTGAAGCGTTCTACTTGGTCGGCAATAAGCTCACGCTTTTCGTTGCGGCCTAGGTAAATCTTAAAAATGTTCTCACCGGTTTCACTGAAGAAGCCGAAGTAATGACTTTCACGACCCATGAACGCCTTGCTCACCAAACCGATATGTTTAACGTTATCAAGTTTAAGGTGACCATGAAGCTCGCCCTCTTTGCCCATTAGGTTGTAGTAACCACGCGCTACCTTACCTTTCGGGAATGGCGCTTTAACTTCAAAGATAGAACCAAATGAATGCACGATAGTGGTCACAGGGCCCCAACCCACTAAACCTTCTAGAATCTCTTGAGCACGGCTGCCATCTAGCATTACCGCCATGTCGTTTGGAAAAGCAGCAACCACTTCAACCTCTGAAACACCTAGCTTCTCAGCAATTGCTGTTGGCAGTAGTTTTGGCTCTTCTTCTAAAATTAGAGCTACGCGTTGTTCTAGAGTTTCTGTCATTTCTAATGTTGTATCTGTCATTGAATATGTTCCGTATAAACGAGTAAGTTATAAACTAAAAATTCGATATTAAGCGTGCTTCAAACTTGCATGCGGGTGTACGCCCGAACCTGACGCTTTAGGCGCTGGGTGCATAGCTTGGTATTCAGCGTTAAGCACTTGAATCACACTCTGCGCTAGGCTTACCGCCCAAAAGCTGCCAGCAATAGTCAGGCTCAGATAATCTTCCGAAAGCTCAACTAAACCGTTCTTTTCCCAATGCGCGAACAAAGGCTTGAGGTAGTCGAACGTATCTTGCCCCATAAATCTCGGTAGCGTACTTCTTCTAACAACACCAGAATCGAAACCTGCCTTTAATGTTGAGAAGATAGGCTCTAATGAGCTTTGCTTAGTCATCATGGCAATAGGTAATTGACCTTGCTTTATAGACTCCATGTAGCTGTCTAAAGTTCGATGCTGCATCACACCATGACCGCCGATGTTGCCACCAGCGCCACAACCAATGGGTAGAACTTCGGCATAATTTTTCGCTAAGCTGTTGTAAATGCTGCGTTCGCGGTTATCACGAGTCCAGTGGTTTACGCTCAGTTGCTTGACCTTATTTTTTGCCATGAACTCCACACCCGCCAAATACATGCTCGCCTTATCTGGCGTATTCGCAGGCGGTGGGATTTTTCCTTTCTCAACAAGATTAAGCATAGGTGCATTGCCCGCAACAATCAGTTGGTAGAGGTCAATGCCGTGTGCGCCAGTAGACATGTAGTCTTCTAAATCTTGTTGGAACACTTCCATAGATTGGTGTGGTAATCCGTATAACAGATCAAGAACGATTGGCGCTTGCTCGGTGCGGCTTAGTGAACTGATACGTTCTAGCACAACCTCTCGGTCATCTAGGCGCTTAGCACTACGTCGAACCTGAGTATTGAAACTTTGAATACCGAACGAGAAACGATTGAAGCCACCTTCAAGCGCACGATCAAACATCTCGTCACCAAATCGATTGATGCGCCCTTCCAATGTCATCTCAACATCGTTTGCTAGTGGGAAATATTGACGAATCGCTTTACCCAGCTGCTCAACTTGTTGAGACGACAAATCGGTGGGAGTTCCGCCACCAATATAGACGGCGTGAAATAGTCCAGACTGAGCCCAAGGTGTTTTGGCTTTCTGCTTTAGCTCGACCATCAGTGCATCGAAATACTCATCCACTAATTTACGGCTTGCGGCATTTTGGAAGAAATTGCAGAACGTACAACGCACACGACAGAAAGGAATGTGGATATACAAGCAACGCGTATCCTGTTTTTTCCCTTCACTCAGCATCAGTTCGTCAAAGAGTTCTAACTTCTTACTGGGGTCGACCGGAATTGAACTTCCTCCGGCGTGTGCAGAATGCTTTTTCGCAAACGCAAAACGAAGCGGATCAGGGCTAGAAACGCCCAAGATTGATTCGTCAAATTTATAAATATTAAGACTCATATAATCTCTCTAAACACTTACATAGCAAAGTCTGGAAGACTATTCGCTAAAAACTGAGAGAATCATAAATACACGCAAATGATAATGCAATTGATAATTGATCTTATTTAGATTCTAAGCAATAATCCGATACAGAATTTTGATTTGGTAAAGGATTGATTGTGAACGTTCCTAGATATGTTATTGCAGGCGGTGCATCGTTAGTGATTCATGCCGCGTTGTTGTTTGTCGCTCAAGAATCCAAAGTATTTGCGATGCCTGCAGGTAGCCAATCGAACACGGTATCGATCAACTTCACTCCTAAGAGCGTTCCTTCACAAGCTCAGCAAAAAACAATCACAGAGCCAGTTAAACCTGAGCCAATAAAAGAAACCGTCTCACAAGCCGAACCAAAAACGGTTGAGCCAAAGCAAACTAAGCCAACCCCAAAGAAAAAAGCGATCACCAATAAACCTCAACCAAAGAAAGTTGAGAAAAAAGTGATTGAAAAGAAGGTTGTCGAGAAAAAGCCTGTTCAAAAGAAACCAGTGACTGAGAAAAAGGTGGTGAAGAAAGAACGCCCAGAGCCAGCCACTCAACCAGAGAAACTGGCCGACAAGAAAGTCGATAAGAATATGGACGAATCTGCCAACCAGTCTCAGGAAGTAAACCAAGGCGTATCAAACCAAGAGCCGGTTTTAGTCACTAAGCCTTCGTTCTCTGCGCGTCCTACCCCACCGAATTACCCTCGCCAAGCAAGACGTCGTGGCGTTGAAGGTGTCGCGACTTATGAGATCTGGCTAGACGCTGAAGGCAAACAAATTAAACAAGCATTAGTAAATTCATCAGGCGCGCTAATGCTCGATAACGCCGCATTAGATGCCATTAAACAATGGAAATTCTCACCTCACACTGTCAATGGTCGAGCGATTGCTCACCGAGTACAAATACCTGTTCGTTTTAGGTTGGATTAATCATGCAACAAATCAGTTACTTACAAGATCAACTTGGCTTAATGACTTGGCCTCTTCTTATCTGCTCAGCATTAACAGCAATGATCATCGCTGAACGTGTCTTCCAAGTCATGTTCAGCATTGGTGTGGGCAAACGTGCTATTCGTCGTGAGCTTAACCAAATTTCACCAACCAACAGTAAAGAGATTGAAGCGCTTGCTCAGTCGATTTCAGGTAAACGCCCGCTACTGTACAAGGGCGTGTCAATGTTGCTTGCTCACCACTCTTTCTCAAAAGGGCTACGTGAAGATGCTGCTGGAATCTGGCTACAAGAAAAACGCCACCAGCTTCATGCCGGTTTAAGACTGCTTGGTTTGATCGGCGTGATCAGCCCACTCATCGGCTTGCTTGGTACGGTACTTGGTCTTATTGAGATGTTTAAAGGCGTTGCCGCGACAACAGGCAGCATCACGCCTAATGATTTGGCAGATGGTCTTGGATTAGCAATGCGAACCACAGCAGCAGGTTTAATGATTGCGCTTCCAGCTATTTCTGGTGCTCAGCTACTCGGGCTATGGGCCGATCGAGTGCTAGCTCAATTGGAGCATACATTGAACTATGTGAATGTGTGGTTAGAAGGCATGTCGATTCAAACCAATCAGTCAGATGATACTCAAGGTAAGCCTGTCAACAAAACCTCTATCGGTGATGTGAGCCAAGCATGATTAAAACGCCCCACTCATCTCACACACAGAGCCTAGCGCCGGACTTAACACCGCTGCTCGACATCATTTTTATCGTGATGGTTTTTCTATTGCTTACGGCATCGGTAAAGCTGGAATCGCTAGAAGTTGAGCTGCCAAGCTCGGATGTTAAAAACGCTTCTGAAGTCCACAAGGATTCAATTAGCGTCAATATTTTAGACCGCGAACCCTACTGGGCAATTAACGGCCAAGAATACATCGACTGGGAAAACTTCAAGATTGCGCTGTTAGAAGAGACTGGTTCAACGGATAAAAAACCGATCATCATTGGCGCAGATAAAGCCGCTAACGTGGAGAACCTAGTGAAGTTGCTTTCATTCCTTCAAGAAAACGGAATACCAGCGACTCAATTGCTCACGGACGATGGCTAGAGCGACACTCAATTTTCACGAGGTTTGGCTTCTGGTTGATAAAACTAAACAAGCAGACTAAGCCTCTCTATCGATTCGAACTCACAATGCGAACGGACTGCTCACTGAGTATCTTCGCGATACAAAAAGAAAATATAAAGAACTTATTATGAACAACTTAAACGTGCTCAATAAATTAAAGACCAAGACACCTCTTCTTTCATTAGCTGCAATCAGCCTGGCACTTAGCGCACCCGCAATGGCCAACGACGCTGAACAACCTCGAATCATCAGTGCTGGTAGTGCCGTTACTGAATTGGTTTTGGCATTAGGTGCCGAAGAGCAGTTAGTCGCGATTGATGTGACCAGCCACTTCCCTCAAGGAGAAAACCTGCCAAAGATTGGTTATCACCGAAACCTGTCTGCGGAAGGCTTACTTGCCCTAGAACCGACCACGTTGATTGGCTCAGATGAAATGGGACCAGACAACGCGATTTCTCAATTAAAATCGGCAGGCGTCGATGTAGAGATCGTCAACACCGAAGCAAACGTGGAAGGGCTGTTAAAGCGTATTGACCAAATCGCCAAGATTACCCATACCGAAGCGCACTCGCAGCAAGTTAAAGCTGAAGTAAATCAGAAGATTGCAGCACTGAAAGCGAACCAGGTACCAAGTAACGAAGCGAAGAAAGTACTTTTCCTGTTGCTGCACGAAGGTCGCCCTGCGAACGTTGCTGGCGGTGAAACTTCGCCAAACGCAATCATCGAGTTAGCTGGCGGTATCAACCCTGCAGCTCAAAGCCTAACGTCTTACAAGCCACTGTCGATGGAATCACTGGTAGAAATGCAGCCAGATGTGATTTTAGTCAGTGGTCGTAGCTACCAAAAAATGGGCGGTGCTGATGCCATCCTGAAATCGCTACCTATGTTAGCGGCAACGCCTGCAGGTATGAACAAGCAAATCATTACCGTAAATGGCAGTGCTTTGGTTGGCGGGCTTGGCCTAGAAAGCCTCTCTGAAGCAAAGCGTCTAAACGCACTTATCTACCCGCTATAACTCAACCACCCTATTTCTGCTATCGCTAATTCGCTTCCCTCACCAACTGACTCACGCTGTTGTTGAAGGAGGTCGAAGTTAGCGATAGATATTGAGGCCCTTTATGTTGTTACGCTCCGTCCCACTGAAAACGTCGATGTTAGCTCTAGGTGCAACCCTAGCTTTTGTCGCGCTGTACTCGATCACTGTTGGGCCAATGAACATTAGCTTAGCGGACAGCGCCACAAGCTTAATTAAACCAAACAATGACTTAGCACCTCACATCAACTTAGTGATTCAAGAGATCCGCTTACCTAGAACCATCTTGTGCATGCTGATTGGTGCGATCCTCGCCTTGTGTGGTGCAGTGATGCAGGGTTTGTTTCGAAACCCACTTGCAGAACCTGGCATCATAGGTGTGTCTGCGGGCGCAGCATTAGGTGCTGCACTGGCTATCGTTTTGTTCTCTGAGCTATCGCTTCGATACCCTGCTTTCATGAACTTTGCTGCGGTTCCTGTGTTCGCTTTTCTTGGCGGCGCTTTAACCACGCTGCTGGTGTATAAGCTGGGTACAGGTAAATTCGGCACCTCTGTCACCATCATGTTGTTGGCGGGTGTGGCGATCAGTGCGCTCTCTGGCGCAGGTATTGGCTTCTTGAATTTCATTGCTGATGACCAAATGCTGCGCGATCTTTCATTGTGGTCGATGGGTTCATTGGCGGGCGCTAAGTGGTCAGGAATTTTGCTGGCAGCTGTCACGCTCGTTGGCTTGTTTGTTGTTTTCTACCGCCAAGCGATGTCTCTAAATGCTCTATTACTGGGCGAGTCAGAAGCGCAACACCTTGGTATCCCAGTTCAAAAGCTGAAACGAAAGCTGATTCTACTGACGGCTGCGGGCGTTGGTATCACAGTTAGCCTGTCTGGCATGATTGGTTTTATTGGATTGGTTATCCCACATTTAGGTCGCATGTTGGCAGGCCCTGACCACCGAGTTCTGTTGCCACTATCAGCGGTACTAGGCGCACTGCTGCTAACCGCCGCAGACATGTTCTCACGTGTGGTACTTGCTCCGGCTGAACTTCCTGTTGGTATTGTCACTGCGATTATCGGCGCCCCATTCTTCTTATATCTACTATTTCAACAGAAAGGGAGAATCCTTTAATGTTTCCTTCAGCTTTAAAAGCGACCGATATCGAAGTGAAGTTCGGCAGTAAAGTGATATTAGATGGCGTTTCTATTGAGATTGAAGCGGGAAAGGTAACCACACTGCTTGGGCCAAATGGCGCAGGTAAAAGCACGCTGCTTAAAGCTTTATGCCAAGAGATATCAAGCAACGGCGATATTCAATACTTTGGACACAGCAAAGACAAGTGGCCTTCTCACAAGTTAGCTAAGCACCTTGCTATGCTTCCTCAACACAGCACCTTGACCTTCCCATTCTTGGCACATGAAGTTGTCGAGCTTGGTGGGATTCCTCTGCAAGAATCCAACAAAAAACTAACTAGCATTGCTAGCCAAAAAATGGATGTTGCTGATGTGACTCACCTGAGTGAAAGGCTTTACCCTTCACTATCAGGCGGTGAAAAGCAGCGAGTGCACTTGGCTCGAGTATTAACTCAGCTTCACCACTCTGGTGACCAATGTATTTTGATGCTTGATGAACCAACCTCTGCACTGGATCTTGCCCACCAGCACAACACCTTAAAGATTGCGAGAGAATTAGCCGATAACCACAATGCCGCGGTTATCGTGGTTTTGCATGATCTCAACTTAGCCGCGCAGTATTCCGATCGATTGGTGGTATTGAAAGATGGCAATTTGGTGTGTGATGGCAAGCCTTGGGATGCACTGAAACCTTCGATGATAGAAGATGTGTATGGTTACAAAAGTATCGTAGAAAAACACCCAACCATGAGCTTCCCTCAGGTTCACCCCGCACAATAAGTCCGATTAAGGAGCGACTCGTTTTGAGTATTCGTTCTTGATAACAATGACGTAATCCTAAGCCTCGATTTGTTCGGGGCTTTTTATTGGCTCACAGCCACTCTCTCGGCTTAAACTCAATTTTATTAACAACCACAACAGCAAGCACCAAAACGACTCACCTTGAGCATTTGAGGCTCTAGAAATGAACTCTACTTGTTAGGGTTACTTAGCTTTTAACACTGAAGAGAAAAACAAGCCGCGGGCGTAAGCATATAAAAAGAAAAGAAATAACATCATTCAGCAAACAGCAACATCGGTGTGGGGTTGAGAGAAAAACGCACAAGAAGTGAAACGGCAGGCACAAAAAAAGCCCCCGCAGGAGCTTCTTTTATTGAGTGCTGATTATTGGCTCATACGAATCAATGATTTACCAATCAACCACTCTAGTTCTTTACCGCTAGTATCGCCAAACTGAGTTTCAGTCAGCTTGTATAGACGATCAATACCGTTTGCAGCGAACTCATGCGCGCTCTCAGCAGTAACGATATGATGGAAAAGTAAACGTAAGATTGCTAGGAACTCAGCGTCTTCAAGTGCTGCAACCCAGCTAGCTGAAAATGCGTCAAGGCCATTTTCGAAGTCAATGTGTTCCACGAACATCTTGAAAATACGACCGTCTAGAGCAGCAGTAAAATCCGTTTTCTTTGGAAAGTGATGACTTATACCTGTACGAGAAACACCCGTTTGTTGACTCAACGTCGTGTATGACATCTTGTCGTAACCCAATCTTAGTAGCTGGTCTACAACGGCATCCATGATTTTCTGGATCGTGATTTCTGTATCTTCTTTACTACGCTTTGGCATATTCAGGCTCTTCTCTTTGTAAATCCATCTAACTCAATCAAATGAAGTCAGAATGAAAATCGTTATCAGCATTATGTGAGCAAGGTATTTTTTCGCAAGTATTTATAACTAAATTCACACAAATACTATGTACGAACAATTTTACAGTGATGCCTCTTTGGACACTTTGTCTAATTATTCTTCGAAAATCACCTTACAATCCTAAGTCGATAAGTTTAAATAACTACTTAGAATATGAAATACCCAACGAAAAATTCATTGTATAAATACCTATCAAGCGATAGATAGTCTTATAAAATCATTTCTGGCGCAACTAAGTGAATGATATTCTGACATATTAATAACATTCCTCTTCAACAAAACGTGAGGTAAATCACATACATATTTGGCGGCGCGAATATAGATATTCATCAAACACCTTAACAAACAACATAGCATACCAGTATAAATTAGTTCAAAGGTTTTAATTTTTGTAGATACAGTTCAAATTGCTCGTTAGAATAACCTCAGACTTTGTAAGAGGATTATTTATGAGCCAAGATATTGGTAACAACGATGTATGTGAGGCTTGCGGCTGTGCAGGCGAAATCGGGTTCATCATTAAAGAAGGCGACGATGTTGCTGAAGTAACGGTTTACGGAAACTCAAAAGCACTGATTGAAGCTGAGTTTGCTAAGTATGTTGAACTTGCTAAACAAGTGTCTAGCAACGTTGAGTTCGAAGCATCAGAGATGACTGAAGAAAGCACAGAGTTGCACGCTCGCTTTAAATTTGAAGTTAGCGCCGAGAAGATTATTTTTGAACTTAAGACTCGCTCTCTAGCGCGTTAATATAAGCATTTATATGCTTATTAAAAGACGAGTGAATTACTCGTCTTTTTTTAATTGAACCCAAGCCAGTGACCCATTTTGCTCAAAATCGTTTTCTGCAGCGCACTGAATCACTACGCCCCCCACCTCTAACACTGCCCCAATGCTATAAGCCTTGTCATCGTAATAACAAACTCGTTGCTGTTGGCCGCCTTGTGTCACCACCACCGCAGCTTTACCGGGCGTTGAAATTACTTTGTTGGCACTCGCAGACATTGAGCCAAACACTGAAGCGGCTATCAGAAAGACCTTAATAATTCGTATATTTACTCTAATCATTAATTTACCTATCATCTTTGCTCCATTCCTCGTTAATCTACCGCCAAATGGGTAAAACACTATGCGAGATTAATTTTTCCATTATAGTGTAAGCGTCTATCGTAATAAGAAGCCTGTTATGCTCAGAATAATTGCACTTATTATTGGTTCCTTAACCATAACAAATGTCAGTGCTGAACCACTCGATCACTATCAAATATTGAACCATCTCGATAATTACGGAAACTTATATCTACGAAATAAGCCTTATACATCACTTCCAACTGGCTTGGTGGTAGATGGTAATCTCAATATAGAGAATACTGCGATAACACGCCTACCCAAAGGGTTAGAAGTGAACGGCAGCCTTAAAGGCTCTAACAGCCAACTCGCTCGAGTCCCGAGCGGGGTTAAGATAAAAGGTTACGTCAACTTGATTGGTAGCCAAATCACCAGCTGGCCAAGAGGTGTAAGAGTGGGCGGCTTTATCAACCTCACCGACACTCCACTGGAAAGGCTACCGAATGGCTTTAGAGTAAAAGGCGATCTGAGCGTGATCCGCACTCCTTTAACCGAGTTACCCAACGGGATCGTGATTGACGGCGACCTTTATATAGGCGGTTCTGGGATTACAACATTCCCCGAGACCATGACAGTCAAAGGCAACATCTATCTGGGCGGTAACACTGTAACCACATGGCCAACCAATCTAGAGCTCGGTGGCGTAGTCGCTCGCTAATTCAAGCTATTGCTCTAATGCTCTAATACGTTAATGCTCGATCGCAGCAACAAATGGTGATTCAGAAACAAAAAAGGAGCCCAAGGCTCTAATGCCGTTCACTTAAGA